>NZ_JBFBAO010000384.1:0-6335 GCF_040682255.1 Micromonospora sp. NPDC051296
GATCGAGGTGGCCGGCCGGCCCGGGGCGCCCGTCTTCACCGACCCGGTCACCGGCCGCTACTCGTTCACCGTGCCGGGTAAGGTTCCCGGACGGTGGCGGGCCACCGCCCCGGCCGTACAGCTTGACCTCCGTCAGGCCGGTGCGGAAGCCGGTGGCATGGGTGAGCTGGACCCGGATCCGCTGGGTGCTGACCGGGGTGAACTGGACCCGGTTGTAGTTGGCCCGCGCCGCCGCCGGGGTCTTCGCCTGGCTCGCGGCGTTGACCCAGGTGCTGCCGTTCCAGTACTGGACGTTGTACGAGGCCGGTGCCCGGTAGCGGTTGCCGGCGCGGTCGTCGCGGAAGTACAGCCACGCGTCGTCGACGGTCCGGGTCTGGCCGAGGTTGACCTCGTACCAGTCGGTGGCGTTCGGCGACCCGGTACTGCCCCAGATCGGCGCGTTGGTGGGGAACCCGTCGACCGCCGCGCCGGTGGAGGTACCCGAGGCGGTGTACGACGCCGACGTCGTGGCGCCCTGGGCCAGGTTCGGCGTGGTCGAGGTCAGGTCGACGCCGGCCTTGGCGAACATGTCGACCATCCGGGCGCTGGTCTGGCTGACGTCCTGAGGCAGTTGCAGCCCGGAGAACGCGGCGCTGAACGTGGTGGTGCCGCCCGCCGGCAGGGTGACCGCGCCGGTGGCCGGGTTGTAGAGCACCCGGGTCAGCCGGTCCACGGTGGCCACCCGGTTGCCGTTGAGGTAGATCGAGTAGCCCTGCGGGACACCCGGGTAGCGGGTGATCCCGTCGGCCGGGTCGTCCCAGACCACGCTGAGGTTGGCGTTGCGGTAGCGCAGGTTGTTGACCGCGAAGTGGGACCAGCCGATCGGGATCGGGTGCAGCTCGATGGTGTTGTCGGTGCGCGGCCGCAGGCCGGCCACGTCCTCGACGACGGTCCAGTTGCTGCTGCCCAGGATGTTGTGGTGGATCCAGGACCGGTAGGTGATCGACGAACCGTTCCAGTTGGACCAGAACTCGTTGGCGTCGGGCCACTGGGTGTTGCCGTTCACGTACTGCGCCCAGGCGTTCCAGTAGAGCAGCTTCTTGTAGTGCTCGGCGGTCATCCACTGGTTGGGGTAGTTGCGCAGCACCGAGGAGTAGAGCCGGAACTGCACCGTGGAGTTGATGGTGGAGAAGTTGTTGCTGCCGGGGTTGCCGGCGGCGGCCGCCGCGGCCTTGTCCCGCTGGTTGGCCGTGTAGAACGGGAAGATCGGATACTCGGCCGGGTCGTCGAAGAGCCGCAGGGCCTCGCGGTACGTGGCGGTGTTCGGCATCAGCCCGACGGCGTACGGGTAATAGTTGTTGATCTCCTTCCACGGCACGTGGGTGTTGGTGGCGACGTGGCGGTGCTCCAGCAGTTGCCGGCTCGGGTTCCACAGCACGTTGACGATGCCGTCGCGGATCCGGTTGGCCAGGGTCTGCATCTCGGTGGCCTTGGCGGTGTTGCCGAGGACCGTGTACGCCTGGGCGGCGGCCAGGGCGTTGCTGTAGACGTACGCCCCCTCGGCCCGGTCGAGGTTGCCGGAGCGCCAGTGGAACGACACCGCGTCGGCGTCGTTGCCGGTCATCGCACCCCAGTTGTACTCGATCACACCGTTGTTGTTGGTGTCGTAGGTGGCCAGCTGGCCCTTGACGTCCATCTCGGCGTAGCGGGCGAAGTTGTGCAGCATCGCCGGCTGCCCGCCGTGCAGCTGGTACGCCCGCCAGGCCGCCTCGGACAGGTACTGGGTGTAGCTGTTCGACCAGTTCTC
Source organism: Micromonospora sp. NPDC051296 (assembly GCF_040682255.1). Lineage (NCBI taxonomy): Bacteria > Bacillati > Actinomycetota > Actinomycetes > Micromonosporales > Micromonosporaceae > Micromonospora > Micromonospora sp. NPDC051296. The sequence goes on from NZ_JBFBAO010000384.1 coordinate 1,787, forward strand.
CGGGTCACCGGGGTTGTCCATGAACCGGCCGTTGGCCGAGGACTGCCCGACCGACAGCCAGGGGCCGTACGAGTAGATCGGGTTGCGTAGGTACTTCAGGTCGTCGACGTGCATCGGCTGGGTCAGCACGATGGCGTTGTTGTATCCGGTCACCCCCTCGATCGAGGTGGGGAACTGGAAGTCCTGGCCGGGGATGTCCACGTCCAGGTGGTTGAAGCGCATCAGCCACCAGCGGTAGTAGATGTTCTTCTTGATGGCCGGGTCGGGCACGTCGATGTAGGGCAGGTTCTCCGCCCACCAGCGGTTGTAGTCGCGTACGTGGGTGGCGAACGCGGTGGCCGCGGTGGCGTTGCGGTAGCTGGTGTACTCGGTCATCGACTCGGGGATCTCGTCGGTGACGAAGCCCAACTGCACCTTGGCGGTGACGCTCTGCCCCGCGCCGAGGGTGACCGAGCGGTTCAGGCCGCCGCTGCTGACGGTGAACCCGTCCCCGGACAGCCGCGGGCGGATGGTGGTCAGGTTGTTCTTCACCAGCCGGCTGCCGGTCAGCTCACTGCCACTGCCCGAGGCGGCGTACGGCGAGGTGACCCGCAGTTGCACGGTGCTGCTGGTCGAGCCGGTGTTGGTCACGGTCAGGTTGGTCACCGCGACGTTCTGGTGAGTGATGAACTTCGTGACGTCGGCGCGCAGCGACCCGCCGGTGTGGACGCCGCGCCAGTGGCTGGGCGCCTGCCAACGCTGCGCCACCTGCTCGGTGAGGGTGCCGGTGCCGACCGTGATGGTGTACGCGCTCTGGCTGCTGATGTTGTCCCAGTAGGCGGTGTTGCCGCCGAAGCCGATCACCGACGGGTTGTGGGTGTACATGAACAGTCCCCGGCCACGGGTCATCAACCAGGCGCCGGCCGGGTCGTTGCCCGGGCGGGCCAGCAGCCGGTCCATCCAGAAGTCGGTGCCGGCGCTCTCGGCGTCATAGATGGCCTGCATGGTGTTGCCGGTGGAGTAGCCGACCGGTGGCGCCGGCACCGCCGACCCGGAGAAGGTGGGGTAGCCGATGGTCTGCTCGGCGTGCGCCGGCCCGCCGGAGACCACTAGGGCGCCGGCTACCAGGATCGCGGTGACGAACGCGGCCAGCGCCGCGCGTACGGGCTGGATTCTGCTCATGACTGGAACGCCATCCATTCCAGGACTCCGGTGGAGTAGCCGGTACGGGAGGTGATGTTCAGCCGCAGCCGGGTCGTGCTGACCGTGCTGAAGGTGGTGACGTTGTAGGTGTCTCCAGTCACCCCGCAGGTCGACTGGTTGGGCACGTTGACGTACGCGCTGCCGTTCCAGTACTGCACCTGGCAGGAGGCGGGCAGGTCGATGCCCTGGTTGTCGTCGAACCAGTAGGTGGCGGTCCGGTTGATGCTGCGGGCGGTCGGCCAGCGGTATTCGATCCACTGGGTGCCCTGCTGCGGCCAGTTGCCGTAGGCGAGGTTGCTGCGGTCGGCGGAACTGGTCGGCACCCCACCGTTGTTGATCGCGGCCAGGCTCTCCCAGGCGGACACGTACGAGGTGGAGGCGGTGGCGGAGGGAGCCAGGTTGGTGCCGGCCGGCGGCTGGACGCCGCCGCCTGGGTTGGGCGGCGGACCGGTGGTGGTCTGCACCACCGGCTGGATGGTGCCGTCGGCGTTGAAGTACATCCGGTCCACCGCGACGGAGCGGCGGAAGTTGCCGCCGCCGGGGGCGTTGGCGTTGTGGTAGACCATGTACCACTGGCCGTTGAGCTGCGCCACCCCGGCGTGGTTGGTGGTCGAGGAGACCTGGCCGAGCACGACGCCACGGTGGGTCCACGGGCCCATCGGGTTGGTGGCGGTGGCGTAGCGCTGGCAGGCGTAGCTCGACGAGGTGACGCAGCCCTGGGTGTCGTTCGCCGCATAGATCATGTAGTAGAGGCCGTTGCGCTTGAACATGAACGGCGCCTCCCAGAAGTTGGTCAGCCCCTGCGGAGTGACCACCGAGCCCACCGTGTCGATCATGTTGCTGGCCAGCCGGACCGCCCGGGGACCCCAGTAGCCGCCCCAGTAGAGGTACGCCTGGCCGTCGTCGTCGACGAAGACGGTGGGGTCGATGTTCAGCGGCGAGGAGTTCGGGGTGCTGTCGCTGACAAGCGGCCCGCCCTTGGCGTCGGTGAACGGGCCGAGCGGGCTGTCGGCGACCGCGACGCCGATGTCCATCCAACCGGGACCTCGGCCGTTGACCGAGGTGTACCAGTAGTAGCGGCCGTTGCGGGACTCGACCTCGCTGGCCCAGGCGTCGGCACCGGCCCAGCCGAAGGTGCCGATGTTGGCCCGGGCCCCGTGGTGGGTCCAGTTCGCCGCGTCGGTGGAGGACAGCACGTGCCACTCGCGCATGACGAAGTTGTTCGTACCCGTCGGCGCCTCGTCGCGGCCAGCGTAGATGTACATCGTGTTGCCGACCACCAGTGGCGCGGGGTCGGCGGTGTAGATGGTGGTGATGATGGGGTTGGCGGCCGAGGCGGGCGAGGCGAGGGCCAGGCTCGCCGCCAGCATGGCGGCGCAGCCGGCCGCCAGGGCGCGGACAATGGGTCGTCGTCGCACGGGGGTCTCCTGTCGGGGGAGCGGGACGGGGTGTGGCCGGCGCCCCGGGGCTGGCGCCGGTTACTGGCCGGTGGAGTGCGGGTCGGCGATCTCGGCCGCGGACAGCGCGCGGGCGGCCAGGAGGGGAGCGGACGGCATGGGAGCCCTCCCAGATAGTGACTCAGATCACTTCCTCTCGTTACAGTGCCGGACGAAAACCTTTTCGACAAGATGTCGGGAACGTAAACTTGCACCCGCGCTCGGCACCGCCGTCACCTTCCCGGCGGCAGCCCACGCACTACGCTGGCCGGGGGTGCGGGGGGTCGGCGAGCAACCGCTGTTGCCGGAGATGTCGCGAAAGGCTTTCGGTGGGCCGACGACGATCGCAGTCAGTGACGCTGAGCGACGTGGCGAACCGTGCCGGGGTCTCCGTGGCCACCGCGTCCAAGGCACTGAACAGCCGCGCCGAGGTCGCCCCGGCCACCCGCGAACGGGTGCTGCGCGCCGCCGCGGAGCTCTCCTTCCAGCCCAACGCGCTGGCCCGCGGTCTGATCTCCGGACGCACCCGTACGGTCGGGCTGCTCACCGATGAACTCGGCGGCCGGTTCGCCATACCCATCCTGCTCGGCGCCGAGAACGCCCTCGGCAACGGGCAGATGTCCGTGCTGCTCTGCGACGCTCGCGGCGACGCGATCCGCCGCCAGCACTACATCCGTACCCTGCTGGCCCGCCAGGTCGACGGGTTCATCGTGGTGGGCGACAGCAACGACCTGAGCCCGTCGTTGACCCAGGACATTCCGGTCCCGGTGGTCTACGCCTACGCCGAGTCGACCGACCCGCGCGATCTGTCGATCGTCGCCGACGACGAGGGCGGCGCCCGGCTCGCCGCCGAACACCTGGTGTCGCACGGTCGGCGCCGGATCGGGCACATCACCGGGCCGGACACCTACCGCGCGGCCCGCGACCGGGCGGCCGGGCTGCGATCCGTGCTCGCCGAGGCGGGACTCACCCCGGCCGGCGACCCGCTCTACGGCGAGTGGTCGCAACGGTGGGGCCGGCATGCCGGACGCCTGCTGCTGGCCGCCCGGCCGGACGTGGACGCGATCTTCTGCGGCAACGACCAGGTCGCCGCCGGGGTCGCCGACACCCTGCGCGACCTCGGCCGGCGGATCCCGGACGACGTGGCGATCGTCGGATATGACAACTGGGAGTTCTTCGCCGCCGACTGCCGACCCTCGCTGACCACCGTGGACCTCAACCTCGAACAGCTCGGTGCGACCGCGGTCAAGCACCTGTTCGCCGCCCTGGACGGCAACGGCGGCGTCGGGGTGATCCGGCAACCCGGCCGCCTCGTGGTACGCGAGTCCACCGGGCCGGCGCCGCACCGCTGATCACGTCAGTCGCGGGGCGCCGGGCCAGCCGGCGTCACCTCCTCCGCGGGACCGGCATCGCTGGGCACCGGTGCCGTGCTGGATCGGATCACGAGCTCGGGCAGCAGCAGGTCACGCCGGAGAATCGGGGTGTCCCCGACCCGGTCGAGTTGCGACAGCAGCAGCCCCAGGCTGCTCCGACCGAGTTCGGCGAAGTCCTGTCGAACCGAGGTCAGTGGCGGCAGGTAGTGCCCTCCGTCCGGCGTACCGTCGAAGCCCACCACGCTGACCTCGTCGGGAACCCGCCGGCCGGCCTCGTGCAGCGCGCGCAGCACGCCGAGGGCGAGCTGATCGCTGGCGCAGAAGACGGCCGTGACGCTCCGATCGCGGGCCAGCGCCTTGCCCTGCTCGTATCCCGCGTCGGCACTCCAGTCACCGGGCAGCACCGGAGGTGCCGGCGCACCAGCGGCCTGGAGGGCGTCCCGCCAGCCGTAGACCCGTTCGCCCGCCTCCGGCCAGTCGCTCGGACCGGCCACGTGGTGCACGGTGGCGTGCCCCAGATCGAGCAGATGCCGGGTGGCCAGCCGCGCGCCGCCGGCA
>NZ_JBFBAO010000385.1:0-6278 GCF_040682255.1 Micromonospora sp. NPDC051296
GGAACCGAGGAGCTGTACCCGCCGCAGCGGCTGGCCGCCGCGCAGCGCGCCACCGCCGCCGCCGGGCTGGACGCGCTGCTGCTCAGCCCCGGCTCCGACCTGCGCTACCTGACCGGCTACGACGCGCACGCTGGTGAGCGGCTGACGCTGCTGGTGCTGCCCGCCGAGGGCGAGCCGACGCTGATCGTGCCGACCCTGGAACGGCCGGCGGCCGAGGCGTCCCCGGCACCGGCCACCGGGGTACGCATTGTCGACCATCCCGACGGTGCCGACCCGTACCCGCTGGTCACCGCCGCGCTCGGCGGGCCGGTCGGCGCGGTCGGGCTGGCCGACCGGATGTGGGCCGAGCAGGTCCTCGCGTTGCGCGCGACGCTGCCTGACGCCCGGCAGCGGCTCGCCTCCGAGGTGCTGCGGGAACTGCGGATCCACAAGTCACCGGCGGAGATCGCCGCGCTCGCCGAGGCCGGCGCGGCGATCGACGCCGTGCACGCCCGGATGGGCGAGTGGCTGCGGCCGGGGCGTACCGAGGTGGAGGTGGCCGCCGACATCGCCGCGGCGATCCGCGCGGCCGGGCACGTCACGGTCGACTTCGTCATCGTCGCCGCCGGCCCGAACGGGGCCAGTCCGCACCACGGCACCTCCGACCGGCCGATCGGCGCCGGCGAGCCGGTGGTGGTGGACATCGGCGGCACGATGCCCTCGGGGTACCGCTCCGACTGCACCCGCACCTACGTCGCGGCCGGCCGGCCGCCGGCCGATTTCCTGGACTACTACGCGGTGCTCTGGGAGGCGCAGCGCGCCTCGGTGGCGGCGGTCCGGCCCGGGGTGCGCGCCGAGGCCGTCGACGCCGCCGCCCGCGAGCCGATCGTGGCCGCCGGGTACGGCGACGCCTTCCTGCACCGCACCGGCCACGGCATCGGCCTGGACGGCCACGAGGAGCCGTACGTGGTGGCGGGCAACGACCGCCCGTTGGCGGCGGGGATGGCCTTCTCCGTCGAACCGGGCATCTACCTGGCCGGGCGGCACGGCGCCCGGATCGAGGACATCGTCGTCTGCACGACGGACGGCGTACGACGGCTCAACACCACCCCCACGGAGCTCATCGCGCTATGACTGTCGACCGGATCCTGCCCACCGACGAGGCCCACGACCTGCTGGAGCTGGCCACCGAGATCGCCGACCGGGAACTCGCGCCGAAGGTGGTCGAGTTCGAGGAACGTGCCGAGTTTCCCCGGGAGGTGCTGCGCACGCTGGGTCGGGCTGGCCTGCTCGGCCTGCCGTACGCCGAGGAGCACGGCGGGGCCGCCCAGCCGTACGAGGTCTACCTCCAGGTGCTGGAGATCCTGGCCAGCCGCTGGCTCGCGGTCGCCGAGGCGGTCAGCGTGCACACCCTGTCCTGCTACCCGGTCGCCGCGTTCGGCACCGACGAGCAGCGCAAGCTGCTGCCCGACATGATCGGCGGCGAACTGCTCGGCGCGTACTGCCTGTCCGAGCCGCAGGGTGGCTCGGACGCCGCCGCGCTGACCACGAAGGCGGCCCGCGACGGAGACGCGTACGTCGTCTCCGGCACCAAGGCGTGGATCACCCACGCCCGGGTGGCCGACTTCTACAACATCTTCTGCCGCACCGGCGGCCCCGGCCCCCGGGGCATCTCCTGCCTGCTCGCCGACCGCGCCACGGCGGGCATCCACCCGCAGGCCGCCGAGCGCACCATGGGGCTGCGGTCGTCGCCGGTGGCGCAGCTCGTCTTCGACGACGCCCGGGTGCCGGCCGACCGGTTGATCGGCGGCGAGGGGGCGGGCTTCACCATCGCCATGTCCGCCCTGGACTCCGGCCGGCTGGGCATCGCCGCCTGCGCGGTGGGGCTGGCCCAGGCCGCGCTGGACTACGCGGTGGACTATGCCCGGCAGCGCCAGCAGTTCGGCCGGGCGATCATCGACTTCCAGGGCCTCGGGTTCACCCTCGCCGACCTGGCCACCCAGATCTCCGCCGCCCGGGCGTTGACGCTCGCCGCGGCCCGGCTGCGCGACGCCGGGCGGCCGTACTCGATCGAGGCGGCCAAGGCGAAGCTGTTCGCCACCGACGTGGCGATGCGGGTGACCACGGACGCGGTGCAGGTGCTCGGCGGCGCGGGCTACGTGGCCGACCACCCGGTGGAGCGCTACATGCGTGAGGCGAAGGTGCTCCAGATCGTCGAGGGCACCAACCAGATCCAGCGGTTGGTCATCTCCCGCGCGTTGGCCAAGGGCTGACCGAGCGCGATCGTCCGCCCGCCGAGCGCGACGCTCGGCGGGCCTGTCGTCGCGTTTGCGGGCCTTTCCCGGTAGGTTGCACGCCGTGGAGGAGACCGATCAGGCCATCATCGCCGCGCTGACCGTCGACGGGCGCTTGTCGTACACGGACCTCGCGGAGAAGGTGGGCCTGTCGGTGTCCGCCGTGCACCAGCGGGTGCGCCGGCTGGAGCAACGCGGTGTGATCAAGGGGTACGCCGCCCAGGTCTCCTTCGAGGCCCTCAACCTGCCGCTGACGGCGTTCGTGGCGATCCGGCCGTTCGATCCGTCGCAGCCCGACGACGCGCCGGAGCGGCTGGCCCACCTGCCGGAGATCGACTCGTGCTACTCGGTGGCGGGGGAGGACTTCTACCTGCTGCTGTTGCGGGTGGCCGGTCCGGCGGATCTGGAGCGGGTGCTCCAGGAGATCCGTACGTCGGCCAACGTCACCACCCGGACCACCGTCGTTCTCTCCACCCCGTACGAGCACCGCCCGCCGAAGGTCAGCCCGGATCCCGCGAATCAGCACCGGCTCCGGGGCGTCTCGGCCGAATAGCGGGATCGGGCCAAATCGGTCGAAGGAGATCGACAACACCCTCCCCCCGGTGCGGCCGACTCACAGCCAACGAAGCTAGGATCCATCCCGATTCTGCGGAAGTGAGACCCGATCATGAGCAGATCGCCGGTCCGACGGCCGGCGTCGCCTCGTGGTGGCCTCGGCAATCGAGTCACCGTACGGGTCGTCAAGGGAGGATGAGATGTACCCATCGCCACGGTCGCGGTTCAACCGGACGGTGCCCGGAGTCCGCTCATGACTCGAATCCTCATCCGCGCCGGCAAAAACCCGCTGACAGTACTGTCGCACGAGCAAAGCCTGTCCACATCCCGGCTGGGTGTCTTCGGGTCGAACTCTGGGAACATGCTGTTTTACAGCTCGGTGTACAGGGTGCTCAGCGTGCCCGACGCCGAGGTGGTCGCCAACGCCTACGTGCATGAGCGTCCGAACCATCTGTCCACCTACATCAACCGGACGAACGAGGAGTTCGACCGGTTTGTCCTGCCGATGGCGAACTCGTACCGGGCGACCTTTCTTCCGCATCTGGAGCGGCTCGCCGAGGTCATCGAGCGGCTGACGATCCCCGTTACCGTGGTCGGCATCGGCGCCCAGCTGCCGTACGGCACCGAGTTCGACTCGCTTCCCGACGACTACAAGAAGATCGTCAGCCGATTCACCCGGGCCGTTCTCGACCGGTCCGCGTCCATCGGTGTCCGCGGTGAGTACACCGCGCGGATGCTGAAGTACCTGGGCTTCGGCGACGAGCACGTGCGGGTGATCGGATGCCCGTCGATGTTCGGCAACGGGCCGTTGGGGCCGCTGGTACGCAAGGTCGACCGGCTGAGCTACGACAGCCCGCTGGCCATCTCGTACACCCCGAAGGTCAAGGGGGTCGACCGGCTGGTCGAGGCCAACACCAACCGTTACCCCAACAGCGTCATCGTGCCCCAACAGCATCAGCGGCTCGCCCTCATGCTGTGGGGGGAGAACCCGGAGAAGGTCTCCAACAAGCGGATGCCGATCCACACCGACCATCCGCTCTACGAGAACGACCGGATGCGGTTCTTCGTGGACGCCTCGACCTGGGTCAAGTTCATGGCCGATCAGGACTTCGCATTCGGCACGCGCATTCACGGCAATGTCGCCGCCGTGCTGGCGGGTACGCCGGCCGTCGTGCTGGCCCACGACTCCCGCACCGTCGAGCTGGCGGAGTACCACGGCATTCCCTACCGCCTCTACGCCGATCTGCCGCCCGACGTCGATGCGCAGCAGCTCTACCAGGAAGCCGATTTCGACGTCTTCGCGACGCGACAGGCCGAGACCTTCGACACCTACGTGCGGTTCCTCGAGCACAACGACCTGGAGCACGTGTTCCAGCCGGGTAAGGAGAACCCGGCCTACGACAAGGCGCTCGCCGCCGCCAAGTTCCCCGGCCCGGTCCACACGCTGATGGCCTCGGACGTCGTCGGGCGGCGGCAGGTGATGTCGCGCCTGCGCTGGCTGCGGCAGGGGCACGAGGGCGATCTGCAACGGCCTGCCTACGCTTTCGAACCACCGTTTCGCGAACCGCGCGGACTGAAGTCGCTTGAGGAGCGGGTAAGTCAATTGGAGAAGGAGCTGAAGTTGCAGCAGAACTTCCTGGCGAACTGGCGAGGCCGGGTCAGTCGGGCGCTGCGGATCAACACGCCGTCGACGGGGGTCCGGCGGTGACGACGACTGCGAAGCCAGCTCGATCCGGTTTCAGCGGATGGCTGTTCGGGCGGCTGCCCGCCCTGACGGCTGAGGCGCTGGCCCTGGTCGCCCTGCTGCTGGCGGCGGTGGGTAGTTCCCCGCTCTGGGCGCTTCCCCCAGCTGTTCTCGCGGTCGGTCTGCTGGCCTGGACATGGCGCGGCGCGCTGAGCGGCGGTTCGGTGTCGTCCGGGCAGACCATTGTGTCGCGGATCCTTCTGCTGGCCGGCGCGTACGTGCTCAGCGCGGTACACGGCAGTCTCGGCCCCGCCCTGGCCGTCGGTGTCGGCGTCGCCGCCCTGGCGGTCCTCGGCGAGCCGCTGTTGATGGCCGTGTCCCGCTCGGTCTACCCCGTCGCGGCCAACCTGCCCGGAACTGGCGTACGGCCGCTGCTTCGTCCCAACACGCGCCGCGCCGTGCTGGTCAACGGCGCCGCGGTTCTGGTGGCACTCGTCACCGCGTTCACCAAGCTGCCCGGCGTGATCGCGCTGGTGGTGGCGACCGCGGCGCTCGGGTTGGTCGCGTTCACCGGATGGCAGGCGATGACGCGGGTGGGCGCGCGGCACGGCAGTGAGGCGAAACTGCTCGCCACGCTGACCGCGTACGAGCCGGTCTTCCTCGTGCACTGGAACGCGCCCGCCGGCACCGCCTACCAGATCGCGATGTGGCTGCCCTACCTCGAGCGCCTCGGCAAGAAGTACTTCGTGCTGGTTCGCAGCGAAGCCAACTTCAACGAGGTGGTGGCTCTCACCATGGCCCCGGTGATCCTGCGATCGGGGTTGACCGAGATCGACGACGTCATCGCCCCGTCGCTGCGGGCAGCCTTCTACGTCAACACCGCGACGAAGAACAACCACGTCATCCGGTACACGAACCTGACGCACATCCAGCTCAACCACGGTGACAGCGACAAGGTGCCGAGTCACAACCCGGTGTTCCGGATGTACGACAAGAACTTCGTCGCCGGCCAGGCTGCGGTCGACCGGTTCGCGGCCAACGGCGTGAGCATGCCGGCGGAGATGTTCGCCATCGTCGGGCGTCCGCAGGTGGAGCACGTCGCGATCGCCACCGAGCCGATCTCCTCGATCGCCAAGCCTCGGGTCCTGTACGCCCCGACGTGGGCCGGCTTCTACACCGACTCCAACTACTCGTCGCTGCTTGTCGGCTACGACATCATCAAGGCGCTGGTCGCCCGTGGGTGCAGTGTGGTCTTCCGGCCGCATCCGTACAGCCGGCGGTCCGCGGATCTGACCCGGGAGTGTGAGCGCATTCGGGTGCTGCTGGCAGAGGACCGCAGGGCGAACGGCACTCCGCACGTCTTCGGCGCCAAGGCTGAGACGGAGATGTCGGTGGTGGACTGCTTCAACGCCTCGGACGTGATGGTGTCCGACGTGTCGAGTGTGGTGGCCGACTACCTGTACTCGGAGAAGCCGTTCGCCATGGTCGCTGTCTCGGCACCGGCGGCCACGTTCACGGACGATTTCCCGCTCGGGCGGGCGGCGTACGTGATCGATGCGTACGGTGGCCGGGTGCAGGGGCTCGACCCGGCCCTCGACGACCTGCTGGGCAGCGATCCTCTTGCCAGCACGCGCCGTGACCTGAAGAAGTACTACCTGGGGGACATCCCGGCGGACGGTTACGCGCAGCACTTCCTCGACGAGGCGTCGCGCTACCTCTGATCCCCGCGAAGCGGTATCCCCGCCCGGCTCCGGTTCCCCGTGCGG
>NZ_JBFBAO010000386.1:0-6252 GCF_040682255.1 Micromonospora sp. NPDC051296
GGTGCTCGCGCCGAACGCGTACGCCCGGCAGGGCTACCTGGCCGGTGCCGACGCGCTGCGGGCGGCCGACCTGAACACCGCCTTCGCCGACCCGCTGGCGGCACCGGAGCCCCGGCCGCCGCTGAAGGTGGTGGCCGTGAGCGGCTCCGCGCTGCCCGGCGGCCTTCCGTCGGCCTTCATGGACACCTACGGCGACGTGCTCTACAACCTGTACGGCTCGACCGAGGCGTCCTGGGCCTCCATCGCCATCCCCGCCGACCTGCGCCAAGCCCCCACCACCGCCGGGCGGCCACCGCACGGCACCCGGCTGGCGGTCCTCGACGACGCCGGCGAGCCGGTGCCCGGCGGCCGGGTCGGCCGGATCTTCGTCGGCAACGAGATGCTCTTCGAGGGCTACACCTCCGGCGCCGACCGGGAACGCCACGACGGCCTGCTGAATACCGGCGACCTGGGCCGGGTCAACGCCGACGGCCTGCTCTTCGTCGACGGCCGGGCCGACGACATGATCGTCTCCGGCGGGGAGAACGTCTTCCCCTCCGAGGTGGAACAGCTGCTCGCCCAACTCCCCCAGGTACGCGAGGCGGCCGTCATCGGCGTACCCGACCCCGAGTACGGCCAGCGACTCGCCGCCTTCCTCGCCCTGCACCCCGGCGAGACGCTGGACGGCGAGGCGGTCCGCGAGTACGTCCGGCACTACCTCGCCCGGTTCTCCGTGCCCCGCGACGTCGTCTTCGTCAGGTACCTGCCGCGCAACGCCACCGGCAAGGTGCTCACCCGCGAGCTGCGCCGCCACTACGGCTGACCCACGGCCGCCGTGCGCGCCGGGTGCCCACCATGGTTGCAACCGGCGCGCCCCCAGGGCCGTGGATCAGGGATGGAGAGTCAGGCCGGGCGTTCGGGCGATGGCGACGAGCTGGTCCATGGTCAGCAGTGGCTCGTCGGCGGACAGCGTCACCTTCACCTCGTTACCGACCACCTCGTTGTGCACGTTGTTGGTGATCACCAGCACCGAGGTTCCGTCCGCCCGGCTCACCAACGCCCAGAGCTGCCGACCGTCCGGTATGTGCTCGTGGATCTGTAGCAGCGCGGTTGCACCGTCCGGTAATTCCTTGAACTCGCAGCTGCGTTCGTCCGGAGCGTCGGAGCAGACCTCACCCATGGCCTCGTCGGTGCCGGTCGGAAGCACCCGCAGCAGGAAGAAGCCGGATTCGTCGCCGCGCCGGAGCGTCGCGTCGACCGAATACTCCCGGTAGCTCGGGTGGTACTGGAACTGCGGCTCGGTGCAGCTCTCCTGTGCCGGTTCTAGGCGTACGTCGGGCGGCAGCGCAGTGCGCAGCGTGTCGCGGAGCACCCCGGTCAGCCGGGCCACCCCGTCCGCCGGTGGCTCCGTGGGGCGGGCGCGGACGGTGTCGTGCGACTGGATCGGCGGTTGCGGGCCGGTGGGCTTCGGGCTGACGCCCGCGCAGAGCGGCGGGGCCGAGTCCGTGGGCTGGGCGGACAGCGGCGGTCCGAAACCCGCCGGGCCGACAGCCGGGCCCGGGCCAGCCAGCACCGACGGCACCACCAGGACAGCCGCGACGGCGGCGGCGGTCGCGGTGCCCGCCAGCGTCCAGGCCCGGTGACGGCGGCGGCGCACGTCGGCTTCGATCAGCCGGTCCACGTCGATCCGGCTCGGTGGCGGCGCGACCACGGCCGCACGCAACTGCCGGGACAGCTCATCCATGGCTGGGCACCTCCTGGTCGGCGACCACGCTGCCGACGAGCCGCCCCCGCAGCGTCTCAATGGCCCGCGCGGCCTGGCTCTTCACAGTTCCGGGAGTGCAGCCGAGTTCCCGAGCAGTCTCCTCGACCGAGAGGTCGCAGAAGTAGCGCAGTACCAGCACCGCGCGGCGGCGCTGCGGCAGCTCGGCGAGCAGGGCGAGGATGGCCAGCCGGTCCGCCGTACCCTCGACGGCCGGGCCGACCGCGCGGTCCGGCACCTGGGCCCAGGAGTCCTCCCGCCGCCATGGCCGGCGGCGCTCGTCCAACCAGACCCGTAGCAGGGTGCGCCGGACGTAGGCGTCCGGATTGTCCATGGCGGACACCCGCCGCCAGTGCCGCAGCAGCTTGACCAGCGCCGTCGACACCAGGTCGTCGGCGGTATGCCAGTCACCGCAGAGCAGGTACGCCGTGCGGCGCAGCGAATCCAGCCGCGCCGTGACGTACTCCCGGTACCCCTCGACATCCACCGGCAACCCGGCCACCTCCTCGCCTCACCACTCAAACGGCGGCGAGGCGGGCCGGGGTTGCTCGGCGGGTCGGGACCGCGCGTTAAGAAGGGGCCCCTGCTCTACTCCAGGCGTTAAGAAGGGGCCCTTCCTTACCGGTCGGCGGCGCGGCCGATGGCGGCGGCGACTCCGCCGACCCGGTCGGCGAGCAGGCCGAGTGCGCCCACCGCCCGGTCCACCGGGTCGTCGCCGGCCCCGCCGAGCGCCCGCGAGCGCTGGAAGGCGTCCTTCACCTCGGCCCAGCGGCGGGCCTGCTCCGGGGTGAGCCGGCCGCGCAGCTCGGCGAGCTTGAGCAGGTTCGCCTCGGCGCCCGCGGCCAGGGTCTGCGCCTCGCCCAGGTAGTGGTCGTCGATCACCGCCTCCAGCTCGTCGTCGGTGAGCACCGGGACGATCCGCTCGGCCAGCTTGTTCATGTTCCGGTACGACCCCTGGAGCTGGAACGGCGGCTCGGTGCGCGCGTCGTCGGACTGCGCCGCCGAGGCGATGTACGCCTGGTTGTTGGCCAGCACCACCTGCTGCACCCGCAGCATTTTGCGCAGCACCGAGACGATCTGCTCCAACTCCACCGGCGGGTACGGGTGGGACAGCTGGTCGGCCCGGACCGAGTCGTCGCCGCGCGCCATCCGGACCAGCAGCTCCAGGTCGGCACGTTCCCGGCCGGACAGCGGTGCCAGCACCGAGTTGGCGGTGAGTGCGTTCTCGATGTAGCTGAGCGCGAAGACCTCCTCCCGGCCGGACAGCACGTCGCCGAGGTTCCACACGTCGGCCCGGTTGGCGAGCATGTCCGGAATCCGGAACCGCCGCCCCGACTCGGTGTACGGGTTGCCGGCCATGCACACCGCGAACCGCTTGCCGCGCAGGTCGTAGGTGCGGGTACGGCCCTCCCAGACGCCCTCCATCCGGCGCTGCCCGTCGCACAGCGAGATGAATTTCTGCAACAGCTCCGGGTTGGTGTGCTGGATGTCGTCCAGGTAGAGCAGCACGTTGTTGCCCAGCTCCAGGGCGAAGGAGATCTTCTCCACCTCCTGCCGGGCGGTGGCGTCGGGCGCCTCCGCCGGGTCGAGAGAGGTGACCTTCGAGCCCAGAGCCGGCCCGTTGACCTTGACGAAGACCAGGCCGAGCCGGCTGGCCACGTACTCCATCAGGGTGGTCTTGCCGTAGCCGGGCGGTGAGATCAGCAGCAGCAGGCCGGACTGGTCGACCCGCTTGCCGTCGCCGGTCGCGCCGAGCTGCCGGGCCAGGTTGTCACCGATCAGCGGCAGGTACACCTCGTCGAGCAGCCGGTTGCGAACGAAGGCGTTCATCACCTTCGGCCGGTACTCCTCCAGCCGCAGCCGCTCCCGCTCGGTCTCCACCAGCGCGTTGCGTTGCCGCTGGTAGTCCCGGTACGCCGGGACCAACTCGGTGCGGAACGACCGGGTGCGGGCCAGCGTCTCGTCCAGCCGTACGCCCAGCGCGGAGCCGTCGATACGCGGGTGGGCGCCGAGCAGCCCGCCGACGGTTTCCGTCATGGTCGCGGCGCTGTCCTGCCGGGGCAGCTCAGGGCCGCACAGCTCGACGGCCACCGCCTCCGGCAGGTCGTACCCGGACAGGGTCCCGTCGTCGGTGGCGAGGAACGCGGTCAGCCACGCCTCCACCAGCTGGAACCGGCCGGCCAAGTCGCCGCCGAGGGCGCGCAGGTCGTCGTCGAACTCGCGCGCCGACCGCGACTGCGGGCCGCCGAGCGCCCGGCGGAAGCGGTCCAGCACGGCCCGCGCCCCGCCGCCGGTGACGAACCGGGCCGGCGGTCCGGACAGCTCCTCGAACAGGTACTCGCCGGCCAGGCCGGTCCCGGCGGCCGGTAAGGGCAGCCCGGCGCCGCGCAGGAATCCGTCGACCGCCTCGGCCAGCTGTGCGCAGAGCCGGTCTGCGGCGTCCTCGCCGTCGGGACGGCCGAACCGCCGCCGCGCCCGGGCCAGCGAGGCGGCGCGGGCCGTCCAGGCGGCCCGGGCCGGTTCGTCGGTGCCGTACCGCCAGAACAGCTGGGCGGCGGCGCGGTCGGCCGGCGGGTAACGCAGCAGGCCCGCGCCGGTGTGCAGGCGCAGCAGCACCCGCAGGATCTCGGCGGCGTCGTGGTCGTGCACGCCGCGCTCGTACCCCTCGTCGTAGCGGGTTTCGGCGATCCGCCGGACCAGCTCCCGCAGCCCGTCGGCGTCCACCGCCGCCGCGTGCAGCGCGTCCAGGGTGAGCCCGTCGCGGCCGGCCTCGGCGGCGGCCAGGATCGCGGTGGCCAGGTACTCCGCCCGGTACACCTGCGCCGACTCGGAGACCAGCAGCTGGTCCCAGAACCGGCGGGTCTGCTGGAACTGCTCGTCGCGGACCGGGGCGCGGTAGTCGGTGCCGGTCACGGCCACCACCATCCGGCCCTCGGCCGGCACCACCGCCACGTCGATCGGCTGGGTGTTCACCGCGAAGCGGTGCCGGCCCAGCCGGATCGTCTCGCCGCCGTCGGCGTACAGGTCGAGGCGGTCGCGCAGGCCACGCCCGGCCTCCTGGCGGGCGGCCCGGACCCGACCGTCCAACTCCTCGGCCCGCACCGCGTCGCCGAGGGTACGCAGTTCCTCGACCACCGCCCGCAGCTTGCCCACCATCGGGTCGGCCGCGAAGTAGGTGTTGACCTCGTCCAGCGAGCCGAGGGTGCCGGCCCGCCGCTGCACGCTGACCAGGATCCGCTCGGCCGAGGCGACCAGCCGGTCGGCCCGGCGCGCCCGCTCGTCCAGCAGCGCCTGCTTGCGCGCCGAGAACGCCTCGTAGATGTCGGTGCGCCGGGTGGCCAGCTCGGTGAGGAAGTCGTCGAACTCGCCGAACCGGGACTCCAGCTCCTCTACCCGCAGCAGCAGCCGGCCGAGCTGCTCGTCGCAGCGTTCGGCGGTGTCCGCTGCCGCCAGCGCACCGGTCACCGCCTGCCCGAGCAGGGCGAACTCGGCGGCGAAGCCGGCCCGCCCCTCGGCGGCGGCCAGCTCACGGCGACGCTTGTCGAGCACCGCACGGGCCCGGTTGACCGCGCCCAGCACCTCGCCGACCCGGCCCAGGATCCCGGTCCGGACGGTCGCGTCGGCGATGTCCAGCCCGCCCACCACGTCGGTGATGGTCTGCAGGCCGTCGGTGCGGGCGGCCAACTCGTCGCGGACCGTGCCGGCCTCGGCCACCGTGCCGATCGCGCCAGCGCGTACGGCGAGCCGGTCCACCTCCTGCTGGTAGCCGGTGAACGCCTCGTCCCGGCGCAGGAACTCGACCGCCCGGCGGCCGGCCACCGCCAGCTCCTCGTCCAACCTGCCGGCCAGCTCGTCGATCCGGTCGTGGTCGACGTACCGCAGCTCCCGCAGCGTCTCCAGGTGCCCGCGCGCCCGCCGCAGGCCACCGAGCTGGGCGACCCAGTCGTCGGCGGTCAACGGCGCCTCGCCCCGGGCCCGGCGGGCCAGCGAGGCGATCTGCTCGGCGCTGCCGTCCAGTTCGGCCCGCGCCTGCTCGGTGAGGGTACGGACCTTCTCGTGCTCCTCCAGCACGGCGGTCGCGGTGCGGCGCAGCCCGGCCAGCGGCGTGGCCAGGTCGCCGAGTTCGTCCTCGCCGAGCCAGTGGTAGTGGTCGGTGATCCGGGCGCAGGCGGCGATCAGCGCCTCGTAGACCGCAGCGGTGGCGGTGCCGTCGACCATCCGGGTCACTGAGAGGCAGTCCGAGATGCCGCGTACCAGGTCCGCGTTGCCGACCCGCTCCAGCGGCCCGGTCCCGGCCGGCTGGGCCGCCGCGTACGCGTCCGAGACGTACGGCGTCTGCCAGATCTGCATCGGGTGGACCCGGGTCGGCTCCTCGGAGACCGCCCGGAACACCACCAGCGTGCCGTCGTCGAAGAGCGAGAACCCGTGGCACGGGATCGGCGCCGCGACCTCCTTGCGGATCGCGTTGTACGGCAGCAGCAGGGAGCGGCCGTCGGCGCGGGCGTGGCACC
>NZ_JBFBAO010000387.1:0-6249 GCF_040682255.1 Micromonospora sp. NPDC051296
CCCTACCCGGTCCATGTCTCGTACGCCCTGCAGATACTCGTACGCCTCCGGGTCTTCCCGCTCGATCTGCGCAGCCACTGTCATCCACTGCTGCTTCTTGGCGCTGACGGTGGCGTCACGGAGCTCCGGGCTGGTCCGGAGCTTCTCCGCCTCATCCCAGGACAGGGACTTGGCGTCGTAAAGGGCTTCACCGTACTTTCGGGCGGTCTCGCTGTCGGCCGAGCCGAGCACGCCACGCAGCCAGTTCCGGTAAAGCATCCCCTCGGTAGCCGTGTCGCTGGCACGGACCGCAGGCGGGCGCTTGTCCGTGCAGGCATCCGGATTTGGCATTGCACACCGATCGGGCGGGACGTCCTTCGAGGCCGGACCGACGGCATCATGTACGACACCCAGCGTGGAGACGAGGGCACCGTCGGCGAGGTTCGCAGACTTGACCGGCCAGGCGGCCAGCGCGGTCACCGCCACCATCACCACGAGGGCCCATCCCGCCGTGGTCATCGCCGTGCTCATGTCGGACTGGCGCGAGCGCCAGAGCAGGTAGAGGCCGACGACGCAGAGCGTGACGATGCCGAAGACGCTGAACACCTTCTGGTAGATCGCCTTGGTGGCCTGGTCCACCAATGGGTCGGCCCAGCCCCACATCGTCCCCGGGTCCCAGGCTCGCTCCCGTAAGGCGTTCGAGGCGCCGATGATCGCCGTGGCCATCATGAATTCACCGTTGGCGATCGTGTTGGTGAACTTATAGTCGGGATGAAGCAGTGTCGTCGCGCAGCCGGTCTCGACTTTGTAGGTGCTGTAGCTATAACCGGCGTAGCCGTAGTTGGTGTAGTAGCCCTTTGGGCCGCGTAGCGCGGACGCCTCGGGCCGGGACGCGAACCAGCCGGCTATGCCGGAGTCCGGCGCGGTCGGGGTCGGCGGATTGAGACAGGTCGCCTCGGACTCCGCCACCTGCTGGAGCTTGGCGACGCAGGCGCGGAAGTCGGCCTGCCATTCCTGGGTCGTGCACAGGTCGGTGGGGGCCTGGTACGCGACCGGTCCGGCGTACGCCGGTGTGGCGGTGAGCCCAGGCCAACTGATCGTGGCTGCGGCGAGGACGCCGAGCGCCAGGAGGAGCGCCGTGATCCTTGCCCGGGCCCTCGCCATGTCACGCCTCCAGATCAGGCAGCACGGTCGGCAGCACCCCGGCAGCGGCGGCGATGGCGGCGGGGGTGGTGTCGAGGTGGTCCAGCAGTCCGTCCACGTAGGAGACGTCCACCCTGACCTTCTGCACCCGGGCGTCGACGTCGCGCATGATGAACTCCCGGAAGCCGAGCCGGTGGGCGGAGGTCGCGTCGGCGGTGGAGAGTGAGGCGAGCGTCGCCTCGTATCCGTCGTCGACCGGCACGCGCAGCAGTCGCAGCGCCTCGGAGGCGATCTCCGCGTCCTCGGCGATCCGGCCGACGAAGACGGTGGAGACGAGGTTCTGTACGTCAAGGCCGAGGATGTCGCGGGGGTTCTGGGAGGCGACCAGCGCGGCGAGGTTCCACTTGCGGGAGTCGCGGGCGAGCCGGACGAGGAACGAGCGGCCGGACCGCCATCCCTCCATGAAGTGTGCCTCGTCCAGGCCCACCAGCTTGCGGGAGGACATCGAGCCGCCGTAGCAGCGGCGGACCGCCAGCCGGTGCGCGGTGTGCAGCATCGGCAGGGCGAGTGCCTCCTCGGCCGACCAGTACTCGCGCTCGATCTTGAGGTCGGGCAGCCGTAGGCCGGCCATGGTGATCACGGTGAGCGCCGCGTCCGGCCCGAGCAGGCCGTCCGGCGGGCGGCCGAAGAAGAGCATGGCCAGCGGCATCTCCGCGGTGTCCAGCAGCAGGTTGGCCAACTCCCGGCCGGCGTCGTCGTCGAGTTGCCCGAGGCAGCTGACCACGTCGTCCAGGGTGGAGGTCTCCTCGGCGGGCACCTGGCGTACGGCGTGCCGGAACAGGGTGGCGGTCGACGCTTCGCGGGCCACCTGCGGCGGCACCAGCATCATGCAGATGTCCTGCACCAGCATCCGCCGCTCGGCCCGGGCATTGGAGACTGCGATCTCGAACTCGCGGTCACCGGCAGCTCCGGCGCCGAACTCGCTGCGCAGCGGCGTCGGGATCAGTGAATACGGTGCCAGGGTGCCGTGCTCGGAACCGGTCAGGTTCAGTACCCGGGAGTACGGTCGCAGCTCCGGCATCGCACAGAGCCGGGCCAGCGGGCCGGACGGGTCGAGCAGGGTCACCTGTACGCCGCGCCGGGCGGCCAGGTAGCCCAGCGCGCCGAGCAGCGTGGACTTGCCACCGCCCGGCTCGGCCACGAAGACCGCCAGACCGGAGCGTTCGCGCACCTCCATCGGGAAGTGCAGGTCGAGGAAGACCGGCCGGCGGCAGGTCCCGGCGGTCCGCCCGATCAGGTCGCCGCGGCGGTCGCCGACCGTGGACGCGGCCTGCGGCAGCGCCGCCGCCAGTAGGTGGACCGGCATCCGCCGGACGTAGCCGGTGTTGGCCACCGGCTCGCCGGGGATGAACTCGCGGGCCAGCCAGTCCTGGTTCTTTGGGTGCTGCAGCGAGACGCGTAGCTCCCGGGAGTAGAGCTGGATCAGCCGGCGGGCCCGTTCCAGGCACTCCTCCCGGGTCCGCCCGCCCACCGCGATCCGGTGCCAGCCGTGCGCGCGGGCGGAGTCGACCGGCAGGCCGGTGGTCATCTCGTCGCCGATCACCAGTGCCCGCTTGGCCAGCCGCTCCAGTTCCGGCGGGGCGTCGATGCCGTGCTCGGCGTAGTCGAGCTGCTGCGACCGGATCATGCGCAGGCGATGTTCAAGGTTCCGGAAGGAGTCGCCGGAGCCGAGGATGTCGACCCGGGTGGAGAGCTCCATCGGCCACGGCAGCCGCTCGTGGAAGTGCAGCCAGGGCTCGTGTCGCTCGGGAATCTCCAGCGGCTCCATCCGGCCCACGGCGAGCACCGCCACGTGCCGCTCCTCGCCGGTCATCCGGTTGACCAGCTTCACCGTCGAGCCGTACGGGGTGCGGTAGCGCTCCACCTGTTCGGTAAGGGCGAGCAGGTCGCCGCGTTCCCAGCGCCCGTCGTTGATGGGCGAGAGCGCGCCGGGGGGTGCCATGCAGAGCGCCACCGACCGGTAGAGCAGCCATTCCAGTTCCTGTGCGGTGACCCGCCGCCCGCGCATGCCGAACGCGCCCAGCACCTCGTCGAACTGTTCGACGGTCCGTCCCAGCTTGCGGCGTTCGCCCTCGGCGACGCCCCGGCCGAAGGTGCGCAGCAGCCGCTCGGTGAGCGAGTCGCCGAGCGAGCGGCGGGCGAAGGTGACGCCGAGGTAGGTCTGGCCCTCGGCGTGGTTGACCGAGAGCAGGTGCCGCTGTGCGGCCACCAGGTGGTCGGCCCAGCCGGGCGTGCCGGGGACGTCGGGCAGCGGCGAGACGGTGTTGGCGTCGATGGTGCGGGCCCATTCGTCGGCCGGGAAGGGCCGGGTGGTGCGGCGCAGGTGCAACCGGAAGCCGGCCAGGCCGGCGTACTGCTCGGAGATCGCCGAGAGCAGCGCCTCGCGTTCCGCGTCCGGCCGGAAGGCCCAGCGCACCTCGGGCAGCCAGTACCAGGCGGTGACGGTGTTGGGGGTGAAGGTCAGGTGACCGGCGATCTCGGTGATGGCCAGTTCGACGGCCGGATCGCGGTCACCGAACTTGATCTTCGGTGGGCGGACCCGGACCGGCTTGGTCGGCCGGTCGCTGCGGTCCACGGACCGCTGGCGGGGCGGGGTGGTGGCGCGGGTGGCCGGCGCGGCGGCCCGGCGCGGCGTTCGCGTCGCGGCGTCAACCGGAGTGGCCTCGTCGTGGGGCGGGCGGTCGTCGGCGGGCGGCCGGGCGTTCGGCAGCCGGTCGCCGACCGGTGAGGGCACCCGGGTGGGGGGCGGCGACGCGCTCGGCCCGGTGACCGCCGGAGCCTCCTCGACCGACCGGGCAGTTGGTGCGCCCGGCGCGGGGCGGGTGGGTTGTGCCGGCACCGGGGGCGGTGTCGGCCGGTGGGTCACGGGTGCCGGTCCGGCGGGAGCCGCCTGCTGCGGCACGGCGCGCGCCGGGAGGGCGTTGCCCCGCTGGGCGGAACCCGGCCGGGCGTACGCCCCGCCGAACAGGTCCAGGAAGGGCGAGTCGATGTCGGCACCGTCGCGGGTGGACGGTGTGACCGGGTTGGGCTCGGCCGGCACCGCCCGGCGCTGCGGTGGACGGGGCGCCTGGAACACGCCGACGCCACCGTGACCCGGGGTGGCGGCGAGCGCCGGATCCAGCGAGGCGTCGTCGAGTTCGCCGGATTGTGGGTAGTCAAACGAACGCGCACGGTTACCGTGCGATGCGGCCGGGTGCCCGGCCGGGGATCCCGGCGTGGAGGAGCGGCTCATGCGATCGCCCTGCCGGAGTTGCCCGACAACCTCTCAGACGGCCCGTACGGCGTGCAGCCGGTCATGCCAGTTCCTCCCGGATCCTGATCCTGCTGCCGACCAGGCGTGGGTCGCGCTGCTCGGCGGCCGGCTCCCGGGTGCGTCGCCAGTCGGTCAGCGCGGTACGGATCACCATGCGCGCCGGCCGGTCCGGGTCGACGTACCGGAAGACGAACGAGGTGGTCACGATGGCGAGGGCGATCTCCCAGGCGGGGAAGAGCTCGACCTGCAGCGTGAACAACCAGTGGATGAACATGTAGAGGGGAACGAGCAGGATGAACAGCCCGTACTGGGCGTACGGCAGGTGAACCGGAAGGGTGTAGCCGGGCGGCCCGAGATAGACCAGGCGGGCCCGGTAGATGTCGTCGTCGGTGCGCAGCCGCATCTCGTGCTCGCGCCTATTCGAAGATCAGGTTGATCAGGAAGTCGCCGATGAAGAAGAGGGTGGCGGCTCCGGCGATGAAGGCCAACCCCACGATCGCGATGGCGGAGCTGGTCAGCACCTTGGAAATCTCGCCCCGGCTGGCCCGGCCGATGAAGATGACGCCCAGCACGGCGAGCAGGATCGGAGCGATCTTGCTGGCGAAGAAGGTGACGACTCCCTCGGTGTTGATCCCCTTTGGCTCCTCGGCGGCGAGCGGGATCGACGACGCCAGGGTGGAGAGCAGGTGGGCGGCGTTGGTCGACGCCGTTTCCATCAGCTCGATGGCGATCACTGAAACCTCCCCAAGTCGCGGCCGGCGACGCCGCGGTGGTGCAGTAGGCAAGCCTGGCGGGATCGGTGCTCACTCTGCGCAGCGCCCGAGACCCTGCGTGCGTCACTCGTCACGGAAGGTGGCGATTTTTGGGCGGGTTGTCCCGCTTCGGCCCTCCCTCCAGGCGTCGCCATCTCGATGCTGGGCAATTCCACAGCGTACGGGCCGGCCCCCTTTGCGACAAGCCGCGAAGAGTCTGCCCGATCCGACCCGGACGACCGATCGTACACCTGTTCTAATTCGCATGTCAGGCCTGCGACCCGGGCTGCTCGGGACGGTCGAACGGACCGGTACCGTCTAGTCGTGACTGATCTGCTACGGGCCCCGGCCCCGGTGGTGATGGGCGTCCTGAACGTCACGCCCGACTCGTTCTCCGACGGCGGACGCTACGCCGACGTCGGTGCCGCTGTCGCACACGGCGTCCGGCTCCGGGCCGACGGAGCCGGGTTGGTGGATGTCGGGGGCGAGTCGACCCGGCCCGGTGCCGACCGGATCGACGCGGACACCGAGGCCGCCCGGGTGGTGCCGGTCATCCGCGAACTGGCCGCCGCCGGCGTACCGGTCAGCATCGACACCACCCGCGCCCGGGTCGCCGAGGCGGCCCTCGCGGCCGGCGCGGTCGTGGTCAACGACGTATCCGGCGGTCTCGCCGACCCGGACATGGCCCGGGTCGTCCGTGATGCCGGCTGCCCCTGGGTGCTGATGCACTGGCGGGGTCACTCCCGGCGGATGACCGAGCTGGCCAGCTACGGCGACGTGGTCGCCGACGTACGCGCCGAACTCGGCCAGCGGGTGGCTGCGGCGCTCGCCGCCGGGGTGGCGGCGGACCGCATCGTCATCGATCCGGGCCTCGGCTTCGCCAAGACGGCGGCGCACAACTGGCAGCTCAGCGCCCGGCTGTCCGAGCTGCTCGACCTCGGCTGTCCGCTGCTGTTCGGCGCGAGCCGCAAGTCGTACCTGGGTCTGCTGCTGGCCGGGCCCGACGGCACGCCGCGCCCCACGGCCGGTCGGGAGGCGGCCACCGTCGCCACCAGCCTGCTC
>NZ_JBFBAO010000388.1:0-6241 GCF_040682255.1 Micromonospora sp. NPDC051296
CCGCGGTCCCCGGCGCATCGTCCGGGTAGACCTCGGGGAAGAGCCGGCAGACCACCGGGTCGGCGTGGTCGAATCCGTCGGTGAGCAGGCCGACCACCTCGGAGGCGACCTTGCGGAGCACGCGCACCTCGTCGACGGCGAAGGTGGCGACGTACCGGTCGCCCCGGCGGCGGAACATGCTCACGACCGGTCCACCGTCGCCCAGAGGCCGTACGCGTGCAGTTGCGAGGCGTCGTGCTCCATCCGTTCCCGGGCGCCACTGGACACCACGGCCTTGCCCTTGTGGTGCACGTCCAGCATGAGCTGCTCGGCCTTCTCCCGGCTGTATCCGAAGAGCTTCTGGAACACCCAGGTCACGTAGGTCATGAGGTTGACCGGGTCATCCCACACGATCGTCACCCACGGCCGGTCGGGAGCCGGCACCTCATCGGTGTCCGGGGTCTCGACCGGTGCAACCTGCGGAGCCGCCATGCCCCCCATCGTGCCACCGGATGAGCGGAACCGAGGAACCGGAACGCCGGACCGGCCCGGATCGCCACCCACGGCCGCGCCGCGAGCAGGCCCGGTCCGGCTGGACGCACGCGGAAGCGCCCCGACGGCGGTGCCGGCGGGGCGGACGGCGGGACCGTCAGGCGAGCAGGGTGCCGTGTTCGGCAGCATCGGACAACACCGTGCCAAGCGAGAGGCGGACCACCTCGAACCGACGGGAGACCTCCCGGGAAAGTTCCAGTTCGATCTCCCGCAGCGCCCGCTGGGCCCAGGCCCGGGCATCGTTCGGGTCGTTGTTGCCGGGGGTACGCCAGTGCTGCCAGCAGCCGCCGGACAGCGCCACCGCGACGGGTGGGAGCACCTCCGTACGGGCCGGCGCGGGGTACGCGGACAGCGCGTCGATCGCCGCGGCGCCGGTCATCCCCGTCACGCCCGCGCCGCTGGTGACGAGCATTGCCCGCTCCAGCTCCTGCCCGGTGGCGTGGTCGGTCATCCCCCAGCGAACCGCCTGGTTGATGCGTCGGCGGACCCCCTCCGCCAGCGGCACGCCGAAGAGCCGCCCGGCGGCGTCGTCAACGAGTTCCCGGACGGCGTGGTCGCACTGCGCGGTGGCCAGCAGCGACAGCGCCTCCAGCTCGCGGTCGAGCAGTTGGGGCAGGCCGGCACAGCCGACGCCGAAGAGGATCTCCTGCACCACGCGCAGGTGCAGGTTGGCCAGCTCCAGCGCCAGATGCTGGCGGATGCGCCGGGCGGCGGACCGGGTCTGCCGGTCGAGCCGCTCGGACCACTCGCCCGGCTCGGCCAGCACCGGCACCCGGCCGTACGCGCCGGGCACCTCCGGCGGGTCGAGGCTGGACCGGCGCAGCTCCTCCTCGGAGGCCCAGGCGACCAGTGCCCGGGCCAGGTCGGCCGCGCGCCCGTCGAGGATCGGGAACCAGCGGGCGTCGGCGAGTCCCGGCACGGCGGCGAGCAGCGCGGCCCGGTATGCCTCGACGGTGACCGCGAGCGGATCCACCGCCGGGCCGCCGGGCTCCCCCGAACCCTGCGCTGCCGCCGTGCCATCGGGAACCGCCGCCCACCCGCCGGCACCCGGCGTGACCGCGAAGAAGACCCGGACCGGAGCCCGGGCGACCTCGGCCAGCAGATTCAGCTCCGGCGCGCTGAACGACTGGTCCGCCGCGATCACGAACAGCAACGCGCCGGCCCGGCCCAGCGCGTCGAGCAGCACTCCGGTGCCGGCCGACCCCAGCGACCCGGTGTCCGGCGTGTCGGCCAGGGTGAAACGCTTCAGCAACTGCTCGGGCAGGCTCAGCTCGACCCGGCGCGGCGGTCGGGCCAGTGCCGGCCCGGCGGCCGGCAGCTCCGGGCGGTACGAGTGCGGCAGCCGGTAGCCGGGCACGTAGGCGGCCCGGGTGGGTTCCACGGAGTGGCGTACCACCAGCCAGCTGCCAGCCGGCACGGCGAGCATCGCGGCGTCGAGTTCCAGCAGTGCGGCGAGCACGCCGGCCCGTCCGGCGCCGGCGGGGCCTGCGGCGATTACCGCGTGCGGCTCGCGCGGGTCGTCGACGGTCACACCGAGCCGATCCGGGAAGGAGCCGGGACGTGGCGGCCCGGCCAGGTCGTCGGACGTGCCAAGGTCATAGAGCGGGCCCGGCATCATCAGGCGGCGGCCTCCGAGGCAGGGCGGCCGGCATGGCCGGTCGCGGTCAACATCCGGTGACGGCACCCGGATTCCGGAAGAGTACGGGCGCCAGCGTCGGGAACGGGACAATTCAGGTACTCAGCGGTAACTCTGCGATTACTCAACTTCACCCGCTCGGGCTACCGGTCGAGACATAGTTCCATCGATATGCTGCGCAAATGGGTCGGTGGAGATTCGTGGGCCGGACGGCAGAACTCGACCGTCTGCAGGTGGCGGTGACCGGTGCCGAGGGCCGGGGCATCTTCTTCACCGGCAGTGCGGGCATCGGCAAGAGCCGGCTGCTCCGCCAGGGCGTGGATGCGCTCCCCGGCGACGAGTACGCGGTCTGGTGGATCGCGGCCAGCGCCACCACCGCGGCGATGCCGTTCGGCGGTCTGGTGCAGGTGCTCCCCGTCGAGCAGCCGCAGGGCCTGTCCCCGGCGGGCATCCTGCGGTGGGCCGTCGAGGTGTTGCAGCAGCAGGCCGCCGGTCGGCGGATCGTGCTCGCCGTCGACGACGCGCACCTGCTGGACCCGCCGTCGGCCGCGTTGGTGCACCTCGTGGCCCGTTCCGAGAACGCCTCCGTGGTGGGCACCCTGCGCGACGGCGAGCAGATCCCGCTGCCGATCCGGGCACTGTGGACGGACGATCTGGTCGAGCACGCCGAGCTGAGCCCGCTGACCCCCACCGAGACCGCCGGGCTGCTCGCCGCCATCCTGGACGGCCCGGTCGACGGCGGCTCGGCGGACCGGCTGGGCCGACTCAGCGCCGGCAACCCGCTGCTGCTGCGCGAGCTGGTGCACGCCGTTCAGGGCAGCGAGGAGCTCACCGAGCGGTATGGCATCTGGACCTGGACCGGACGCCTGGAGCTGGCGCCCAGCCTGACCGAGCTGATCGACATCCGGATCGGCCAGCTCAGCCCCGGGGTGCGCGCGGTGGTCGAGCTGGTCGCCTTCGGCGAGCCGCTGGGCCTGCGGCTACTCACCAAGGCCGTGGAACAGGCCGACGTGGAGACCGCCGAGGAGCGCGGGCTGGTCACGATGGTGAAGTCCGACCGGCGCCTCGACGTCCGACTGGCCCACCCGCTCTACGGCGAGGTGGTGCGCCGGCACTGCCCGGTCAGCCGGACCCGCCGGTTGCAGGCGCACCTGGCCGAACTGCTGGAGGGGGTCGGCAGCCGGCGGCGGGAGGACCTGCTGCGGGTGGCGGTGTGGCGACTGGACTCCGGCACTGCACAGGATCCGTCGATGCTGGTCGCTGCGGCCGGGCAGGCGTTCGCGCGCTACGACGTACCGCTGGCGACCCGGCTGGCCCGCGCGGCGCTCGACGCCGGCGGCGGGTTCGACGCGGCCGAGCTGCTGGCCACCATCCTGATGTTCGCCGACCGGCCGGCCGAGGCGCTCGGCGTGCTCGACGCGGTCGCCACCGACACCGGCGACGAGGCACGACTCAGCCGGTGGCTGACGGCCCGCGGCATGGTCAGCTACTGGGGGCTGAGCCAGGAGTCCACGGTGGCGGAGATCGCCCGGCGCGGCACCGAGTTGACCGACCTCGCCGCCCAGGCCCGGATCCGCGCCTTCGAGGCGATCATGCGCCTGCACCGGCTGGACGCCCCGGCCGCGCTGCGGCTCGCCCAGGGCGTGCTCGACCGGCCGGCGGCCAGCGTCGCCGCCCGCGAGCTGGCCCGCTGCACCATCGCCCATCTCCACGCCGTGCAGGGACAGCTGCGCCGCAGCGCTACGGCGGTGGACCTCGTACAGGCGAAGGCGGCCGGCTGGCGAGCCGACATGCCGTACCTGCAACTGGCCGTGGAGCTGGCCCGAGGCACCCGGCTGGCCCTCTCCGGCGACCTGACCGGCATCGACACCCTGGTCGCCGACGAGTTCGCCGACCTGGCCGACGCGGGCGACTTCCGGCTCGGCACCGGCTACCTGGCGATCCTGCGGGCGTACGCGGCACGGCTGCGCGGGCGCAGCGACGCGGCGCTGCAGGCGGCGCTCGGCGCCTGCGCGGTCCTGGCGACCAGCCAGGTCTACGCCGGGCTGGCCCAGGCCGAACGGGCCCAGGCCGCCGCGCTGCGCGGCGACGCCCGACAGGCGGCCGAGGCGATGGCCGAGGCCGACCGCCTCCACGCGCCGAGCATGGCGGTGCTGTACCCGTGGCTGGAGCAGGCCCGGGCGGCAGCGCTCGCCGCCGGTGGCGACCTGACCGGCGCGGTGACGCAGCTGCACGGGCTGGTCGACCGGCTGCGCGCCGACGGCTTCGCCGGGCACGAGACGCTGGTGCTGCACGACCTGGTGCGGCTGGGCAAGGCCGCCGCGCCGACCGGGCCGACCTGCTCCGACGGCAGCCGTCGCACGGTCGCCCAGCGGTTGGCGGAGCTGTCCGAACAGGTCGACGGGGAGCTGCCTCCACTGCTGGCCCGGCACGCCCGGGCGGCGGCCGACAGTTCGCCCGCGCAGTTGCTCGCGGTCGCCGACGGCTTCACCGACCTGGGGTTGGCGCTGCCGGCCGCGGAGGCCGCGGCCGGGGCGGTGCAACTGCTGCGGCAACGCCGCTCGCCGGAGGTCACTGCGGCCAGCGAGCGGCTCGCCGTACTGCTCGGCTGCTGTGACATGGTGCACACTCCGCCCCTGCGGGCGGCCACACCGGCGCTGACCGGTCGGGAGTGGCAGGTGGCCCGGCTCGCGGCCGACGGCGAAACCAGTCGGGCCATCGCCGAGCAGCTCTTCCTGTCCGCCCGGACGGTGGAGAACCACCTGCAACGGATCTACAGCAAGCTCGGCGTGACCGGCCGGGCGGAGCTGAGGGCGGCGCTGCGATCGATCCCGGGCCACGACGGCACCTCGGCGAACTGACTCTAGGCTGAAGGTGTGCACACCCTTCGTCCCGCGCTGCTCACCGATCACTACGAGCTGACCATGGTCAGTGCCGCCCTGCGGGACGGCACGGCGGACCGCCGCTGTGTGTTCGAGGTCTTCACCCGACGGCTGCCCGCCGGCCGCCGCTACGGCGTGGTCGCCGGTGCCGCCCGGCTGGTCGACCTGATCCGCGAGTTCCGCTTCGACCCGGCCGACATCGACTTCCTGCGCCGCACCGGTGTGGTCGACGAGCCGGGCGCCGCCTGGCTGGCCGACTACCGGTTCACCGGCGACATCGACGGGTACGCCGAGGGTGAGCTGTTCTTCCCCGGCTCGCCGATCCTGACCGTCTCCGGCAGCTTCGCCGAGTGTGTGGTGCTGGAGACGCTGGTGCTGTCGGTGCTCAACCACGACTGTGCGGTGGCCGCCGCGGCGGCGCGGATGGTGACCGCGGCCCGGGGCCGGGCGCTGATCGAGATGGGGGCACGGCGGGCCCACGAGGAGGCGGCGGTCGCGGCGGCGCGGGCGGCGTACCTGGCCGGGTTCCGGTTCACCTCCAACCTCGCCGCCGGCCAGCGGTACGGCATCCCCACCGCGGGCACCGCCGCGCACGCGTTCACCCTGCTGCACGACGACGAGCGGGCCGCGTTCGCCTCGCAGGTCGCCACGCTGGGCAAGGACACCACGCTGCTGGTCGACACGTACGACATCAGCCAGGGCATCCGCACCGCGATCGAGGTGGCCGGGCCCGAGCTGCGGGCGGTCCGGATCGACTCCGGCGACCTGGCCGTGATCGCCCAGCAGTCCCGGCAGCTGCTGGACTCGCTCGGCGCCACCGAAACCAAGATCATCGTTTCCGGCGACCTCGACGAGTACAGCATCGCGGCGCTCGCCGCCGAGCCGGTGGACATGTACGGCGCGGGCACCGCCGTGGTCACCGGCTCCGGAGCGCCGACCGCCGGCCTGGTCTACAAGTTGGTCGAGGTCGACGGACGCCCGGTGGTCAAGCGGTCCGAGCAGAAGGCCACCATCGGCGGTCGCAAGGTCGCCGTCCGCCGGCACAAGCCCACCGGCACCGCCACCGAGGAGATCATCGTCCCGCAGGGCGTGCCGGACCGGCGGCCCAACGACCGGCTGCTGCAACAGTCGTACGTCGTGGACGGCGAGCCGGTGGCGCTGCCGACGCTGGACGAGTCGCGGGAGCACCTGC
>NZ_JBFBAO010000389.1:0-6232 GCF_040682255.1 Micromonospora sp. NPDC051296
GATCTCACGACGTCGGCGGGCGACCTACCCACCATTTTCACGCCTGCGCGGCGTCCCCAAAAGACCGGCTGACTTGGACAGTTCCCGTTACGCGATAACGGGAAGTGTCCAAGATCTCGCGTGGACGGCGCCCGGTTTACCCGATCAAGGTTGCGCGACGAAGCAACTAGACCGGCGTGTCGCCGTCTTCCTTGGTGGGCAGGCCGCATCCATCGACACCTGAATGCTGGTCCGAAATCAGCCCTTGTCGGAGCCGTCGTTGGCGTCTCGGACGAAGTAGCGCTGGAAGACGACGAAGATGATCGCCACGGGGATGGTGGCGAGCAGCGCCGCGCCGAGCTTCAGCGGGTACTGGGTGCCCTTGCCGAGTGACCCGCTGACCAGGTCGGCGAGGCCACGGGGCAGGGTGAACAGGCTGGGATCCTGCACCGACACCAGGCTGTGCGGGAACTCGTTCCAGGTGCCCTGGAAGGAGAGGATGGTCAGGGTGATCAACGCCGGCTTCGCCATCGGCAGCACCACCGACCAGAAGGTGCGGAAGATGCTCGCGCCGTCGATGCGAGCGGCCTCCTCCACGCTGACCGGGATGGACTCGAAGAACTGCTTCATGATGAACACGCCGGCGGCGTCGGCGAGCAGGGGCACGATCAGACCGGAGTAGCTGTTGTAGATGCCGAGCTGGTTGAGCACCAGGAACTTGGGGATCAGCAGCACCACGCCCGGCACCGCCATCACGGCGATGGCCGCCGCGAAGAGTCCCGACCGGCCGCGGAAGCGCAGCCGGGCCAGCGCGTACCCGGCGAGCGAGCAGAAGAAGACCCGCCCGGTGGTGGCGACCACGGTTACCAGCAGCGAGTTGCCGAGCCAGAGCGGGAAGTTGGTGCCGGTGAAGATCCGGATGAATCCGTCGAGCACCAGCTGGTCGGGGATCGGCGAGAGCGGGTTGGCGGCGGCGTCGGGCTCGGTCTTGAGCGAGTTCCCGATCTGGATCACGAACGGGTACAGGAAGACCAGCGAGAAGAAGACCAGGACGGCGTACCCGAGGAACCGGCTGGCCAGGGTGCGGGCGCCCCGGTCGCCGCGCCGCCGGGTGGGGGTCGCCGGGCGCTCGGCCAGTGCGGTCACTTCGCGGATCCTTCCGGTGTACGCCGGCGCCGCCGGCCCCAGCGGGGCCGGTCAGGGTCCCGGTCGGCCATCACCCGGCGCTGCACGAGGGTGAGCACGATGATGATCAGGAACAGCACGAACGAGATCGCCGCACCGGAGCCGTAGTCGAAGTCCCGGAACGCGGTGCGGTACGACAGATAGGCCGGGGTGAGGGTGGTCTTGGCCGGGTCGCCCTGGCTCATCACGTACACCTGGTCGAAGACCTGCCAGGAGCCGATCAGGCCGAGGGTGACCACCAGGAACGTGGTCGGCTTGATCATCGGCAGGGTGACATTGCGGAACCGCTGCCAGCGGCTCGCGCCGTCGAGCGTGCTCGCCTCCTCCAGCGTGACCGGCACGTTCTGCAGGGCCGCGAGGAACATCAGCATGAACGTGCCGGAGGTGGTCCAGATCACCAGCGTGATGATGGACATCATCGCGACGCTGGGACCGGACAACCATTCCCACCAGGTCAGCCCGAGCGGTCCGCCCTGGGTCAGCGCGGCGGGCGGGTTCTCCACCCCGACCACACCGAGCAGCAGGTGCAGCACGCCTCGGGAGTCGGCGAACCACTGCGGTCCGTTGATGCCGAACATCCGCAGCAGGTTGTTGACCGCGCCGGAGTTGGCGAACAGGAACAGGAAGACCACGCTGATCGCCACCGAGCTGGTGACGGACGGGAAGTAGAAGGCGGTACGGAAGAAGCTCTTGCCCTTGAGCAGCCGGTTGTTGACCACCAGCGCCAGCCCGAGAGCGAGCACCGTCTGCGTCGGTACGACGAGCGCCACGTAGTAGATGTTGTTGCGGATGGCGGTCATGAAGTCCCGGCGGTCCAGGCCGTCCTCGGTGAACAGCCGGGTGTAGTTGTCGGTACCGACGAACGGCACCTGACTGGTGAACGGACTGCCCTGCCCGTTCCAGTCGGTCAGGCTCACCCACAGCGCCATCAGGATCGGCAGCAGCAGGAACAGCCCGAGGATGACGATCACCGGCGCGACGAACAGCCAGCCGGCGATGTTCTCGTTGGCGCGTACGCCGCGCCCGCCCCGCCTGCGGCGGTCGCCCGGCCCGCCGGTCGCGGTCGCCGCTCCCGCCAGCACGTTCGTCGCCATCGTCACTCCCTTCTTAGGTCGAGATGGAAGGAGGGATCCCTCCCTGACGCGCCTGAGGCGGTCAGGAAGGGACCCCCTGCGATCAGCTACCGCCGAGCGCGGCCTTCGCGTTCTTGTCGAAGTTGGCCAGGATGCTCTTCGGGTCGCCGTTGGCCAGACCCTGCAGACCGGCCTCGAGGTCCTGCAGGACGCTGTCCATCTTCGGGGCGTTCACCGGGCCCTGGGCGTACGCGGCGCCGTCGATGAACGGCTTGTCGGCGGGGAACTCGGCGGTGTACTGGTCGCGCACCGACTCCCGGGACGGCATGACGCCGAACGCCTTGGCGAAGGCGATCTGCTGCTCGCCGCTGGTCATCGCCTCCACGAACTTGATCGCCTGCTCCTTGTACTTGCTCTTGGCCGCGATGCCCCAGCACTGCGTGAAGGAGAGCGTACCCTTGCCCGCAGGTCCCGCCGGCAGCTCGACGACCTGGTACTTCACGTTCGGGAAGTCGTTCTGCAGGGCGCCCTTGATCCAGTTGCCCTCGATGGTCATCACCGCAGCGCCCTTGCCGAACGCCTCACCGGACCAGCCTGCGTCCAGCTGCTTCGGGAAGCGGACGAGCCCGTCGGTGACCATCTGCTTGACGTGGGTCAGCGCGGCCACGTTCTCCGGAGACTCGCCGGTGGCGGACTTGCCGTCCTCGCTGAGCAGCCAGCCGCCGTTCTGCACGAAGAACGCGCCGATGCGGTCCCGGGTGTCACCGAGCACCAGCGGCACCATGCCCTTGGCCTTGATCTTCTTCGCGGTGGCGGTGAGCTGCTCCCAGGTGGTCGGCACGTCGGCGTCGGTCAGGCCGGCCTTCGACCAGAGCTCGGTGTTGATCTGGAGGGCGAGGGTGGAGAAGTCCTTGGGCGCGCAGTACAGCTTGCCGTCGTAGGTGAAGGTGTTGCGCAGGCTCTCGTAGAAGTCGCCGACGTTGCTGATCTTGTCGCCGTACGGCTCGAGCGCGCCGACGCTGGCGTAGTCGGCGAACCGGCTGGCGTCGACGTAGAACACGTCCGGCGGGTTGCCACCGGCCAGGCCCTGGCCCAGCTGCTGGGTCAGGTCCTGGGCGGGGACGACGGTGGCCTGGTTGCCGGAGGAGGTGGCCCAGGCCGCCGCGGCGTCCTGCACGGCCTTGGTCTCGGCGTCGCCGGAGGAGCCGATCATGATCTGCAGGCTGGCCGGCCCGGTGGACTGGGTGGTCTCGCCGGCGGGGTCGTCAAAGCCGCTGCCGCAGGCGGTCGCGCCGAAGAGTGCGGCGGCGGTGAGGCCGGCCACGGCAGCTCGGGTGAGGACGCGGGGTGTCATCGTTCTTTCTCCTGAGGTGAGGGACGGTGTCAGGCGAGGTGTCGCAGGACCAACGCGGGTCGTAGCAGCACCTGCCTCGGGTCGCGGTGCGGCCCGTCGAGCAGGTCGGTGAGGAGGTCGACGCAGCGGGCGGCGGCGTCGCCGAGGGGTTGGCTGACGCTGCTCAGGCCGATCGCGGCGGCAACCGGGGTGTCGTCGAAGCCGATCACCGGGACGGCGGTGCCGGCCCCGCGCAGGGCCTGGAGGGCGCCGAGGGCGAGGGAGTCGCTGGCGCAGACGAGGGCGGTGGGTGGGGTGGGCCGGCCGAGCATCTCCCGCGCCGTACGGGCGCCCTCGGCGATGCCGTCCTCGGTCTCGGCATCGAGCCCGTCGGGGTCGACGCCCGCGCCGAGCAGGGCGCGATGCCAGCCCGCCCGCCGGTCGTCGCCGACGCCGGAGCCGGCTGGCCAGCCGATGAAGCCGATCCGGAGATGGCCGGCCGCGAGGAGGTGGGCGGTCGCCTCCCGGGTGCCGGCGGCCCCGTCGACGTCGACCCAGCTGTGGGCCTGCGGGTGGTCCCACGGCCGGCCGAAGGTGACGAACGGGATCTCCCGCTCGGCCAGCCAGGCGGTGCGCGGGTCGCCGTGGTCGGTGCCGGTGATCACGAACCCGTCCAGGTCGTACGCGCTGAGCAGGTCCCCGTACGAGGCGATCTCGCCGTCGTCGTCGGCGGCGGTGTAGAGCATCACCCGGTAGCCGGCCGCCTCAGCGGTCTCGGTGAGGCCGTGCAGGAAGCGGTCGAGCACCGAGCCGTTGATGCCGTCCCGGGTCGGTTCGATACGCACCGCGATCAGCCGGGAACGGCCGGTGCGCATCAGCCGCGCGGCCTGGTTGGCCCGGTAGCCGAGAGTGACGATTGCCTCCTGTACCCGTTGCCGGGTCTCCGGCCGCACGATGTGCGGTGCGTTGATGACGTTGGACACGGTCTGCCGGCTGACCCGGGCGTGCCGGGCCACCGTGGCAATAGTCACCTTTTCCGCCACATCGCGCCTTTCCTGGGGCTTGAACGATCCAATTTGGATGGGGCAGGATTGGATCGTTCAAGTTGCTGGAGTGTTTCGGACTCTGCACCCCCCGGAACCGTCTGTCAAGATGCCGTTCCATAACGAACCTGGAGCCGTACGTGACTGCACGCCACCTGCAACCCCTGCTGCACGACCTGGTGGGGGTCGTCCTCGCTCCCACCAGTGCACTCGGGGACCCCGCCGGGCAGATCCGGCCGCTCGGCGTCCAGGGTGTCTTCCACGCCGACAGCCGCGTCCTGTCCCGCGCCGAACTGCGCGTCGACGATTGTGAACCCGAGGCGATCGGCCACGCGCCGATCACCGCCCATGCCACCCGCTTCGTCGGTCTGGCCCGCTGGCTCGGCGACCCTGGCGCTGACCCGACCGTCCGTGTCGAGCGGACCCGTCGCCTCGACCAGCACGGCCTCACCGAGGAGATCCGCCTGGTCTCCACCGCCGCCGTGCCGGTGCAGGCCACCGTCACCGTCGACCTCGGCTGCGACCTCGCCCCGATCGAGCGGGTGAAGACCGGCTTCGCCATCGAGGCCCTGGCGGCGCAGGCATCGGCGCCGGGCCAGTTCGGCTGGGCGGCCGGCGGCACCACCGTCACCGTCACCGCCGAAGACGCGGAGATCGACCTCGCCGGCGACCGCGCCACCGCCCCCCGCCTGAGCTGGCCGGTCACCCTTGCCCCCCGGGCCAGCCGGACCCTGCGCTGGCGGCTCACCGTCACCGACCCCCGCGCCGTCGTCGCGTACCCGCCGACCGAGCCGACCTGGGCCCAGCCGCAGGTGCAGGCCGACGACCGGCGGCTCGGTCGACTGCTGCACCGCTCCCTCGACGACCTGCACGCGCTGCGGCTGGCCGACCCCGAGGCGCCCGGCGACGTCTTCCTCGCCGCCGGCGTGCCCTGGTTCCTCACCCTCTTCGGCCGCGACAGCCTGTGGGCCGCCCGGATGATGCTGCCGCTCGGCACCGAGCTGGCCGCCGGCACCCTGCGGGTGCTGGCCCGGCGGCAGGGCCAACGCACCGACCCGGCGACCGGCGAGCAGCCCGGCAAGATCCTGCACGAGCTGCGCCGCGGCGAGGTCAGCCTGCCCGACGTGGGGCTGCGGCTGCCGCCCGCCTACTACGGCACGGTCGACGCCACCCTGCTCTGGGTCAACCTGCTGCACGACGCCTGGCGCTGGGGACTGTCCGCCGAGCGGATCGAACCCCTGCTCCCGCACCTCGACGCCGCGCTCGGCTGGCTCCGCGACCACGCCGACGCCGACGGCGACGGCCTGCTCGAGTACATCGACACCACCGGCCACGGGCTGTCCAACCAGGGTTGGAAGGACTCCGGCGACGCCATCCGGTTCCGTGACGGGAGCCTGGCCAACGCGCCGATCGCCCTCGCCGAGGTGCAGGGCTACGCCCACGAGGCCGCGATCAACGGGGCCGCCCTGCTCGACGCGTTCGACCGGCCGGGCGCCGACCGGTGGCGGGAGTGGGCCGCCCAGCTCGCCGCCCGGTTCCGCGCCGCCTACTGGGTCGACGGCCCGCACGGCCCGCAGCCGGCCCTCGCCCTGGACCGCGACAAGCGGCCCGTCAACTCG
>NZ_JBFBAO010000390.1:0-6179 GCF_040682255.1 Micromonospora sp. NPDC051296
CAGTCGTAGGCGGTGGTGGTGGTCCGAGTGTCGTGGTCGCTCTCCACGCCGCCCGCGTCCCAGATCCGGACGCCGACCTCCTCCTTGGTGATGAGGTTGTACGGCCCGCCGGTGTTGGGTGCGCCCTGGTCGTAGGTGTTTCTGGTGTGCTTACGCCCCCGTACCACGACGCCGGCGTCCAGCATGACGTCGTGTTCCGGTTCTTGGGTGTTGGTCAGTCGCTGACCATCGGAGGAGTAGACGTTGAGTGTGGAGTGGCTGCGGGCGAGCATGCTCTCGGCCGCCGCGTCGTCGGACGTGCTGGCGTTGAGGGCGCGGGCCCGGTTGCCCGCCGTGATGGTGCGGACAATGTTGCCCCACTGGTCGTACCAGGTGGCGCTGATGTGCCCACCCGGCGTGGCCGTGTTCACCTGCCGGGCGTTGGCGTCCAGGTAGGTGACCGTGGCCCGCTCGTACGACGACGGCAGGGTGCCGGTGGCCGGGTTACCGGTGGGCACCTGGCTGGCTGGGAACACCGCGGTCGCGTCGGTGGGGGCCTCGGGCTGTGCCCACCGGTTGGTCTGCGCCGGTGACAAGTCGTACGGCGCACCCGTGCCGGAGACCGGCACTTGGTAAACAACCGTCTGCGTTGCGGTCCCGGCGGCCAGCGCGGAGCGGGTCACCTTGTGCAGCCGGCCCGCACCCGGGTCACCCGGGATCGCGGAGTAGGCGAGCTGCCATGCTTCCTCCGCGACCGGCTTCACGGCGCTGAGGATGCCGTCGGTGGTGTAGTCGTAGGTTTCCCGCAACTGCCGCGTGGTGCCGGCGTCGTTCCAGTCCAGCCTCGGGTCCCAGGTCGCCCGCAGCCGACCCGCGTTGTCGTACGCGTACCGGGCCATCGGCACGGTACGCATGGCCGGGGTGGCCAGGTCCGGGTCCCACGCGGTGAACGCGATCTCCTTCACCCGGCCGGTGTAGTCACCCCAGGCCGACTCGCCCGTGCCGGTCGCGGTCGTCGCGGTGGCGTAGGTGAAGGTCAGCGCCCGGCAGCCCCGGGTCAACGTGGCGCAGTTGACCCCGTCCGCCACCGGTGCCAGCATCCGGACCGGGCGGACCACCTCCTTGCCGGCGACGGTGGCCTTCTCCCAGCCCAGTGTGGTGGTCTGGTTGCTACCGGGCACCATCACCGAGGTCGGGAAGTATTTGCCCGCTGCCGTGCCGGCCACCCGGGTGAAGGTCACGTTGTTGCCGTCCTCGTCGATCAACGAGTACGAGTCACTGCCGCTGGCATAGGACAGCCGCAGGAACTCCATCCCGATCTCCGGGTCGAACGCGGTGGCCGTGCGCTTGGTGAAGCCGATGGTGTCACCCTCCGGCAGCCCCACCTGCACCAGCGACCCGTACACGGTCAGGGAGGTGTATGGCGCCTCGGCTTCCTCGACGACGGCGCCGGACACCCAGCCTGGCCCGAACATGTTTGCCGTGTCCGTCTCCGCCGCCCGCCGGGTGTTGTACGAGCGGGTCACCGTCAGGTCGCTGCCATAGGAGCTGACCGAGACATCGGTGTCCGAGAGGCTGTAGTTGCCGGTGATCAGGTTGACCGAACCCGGGCCGACCTCCTGCGACGCCGCCGACGCCTGGTCCCGGTCGAAAGTGATCTTCACCGCGCTGGACGTCCCGCCCGTGCCGCCGGTGAACGTGCCGCGCAGCTGCAACGGACCGTTCCGCGGGATCGACTCCGCGTCCGCCGCCGCGAGGGTGGCCTCGACGTCCCAGTTCAGCTTGGCGAAGTTGCCCCCACCGCTGGTCGGCAGCGGCCAGGTCACCGAGCCACCACCGGCGGCGACCGTGACGTGCCCGGTCGGGATGTTCACCCACGCGTCGGCGTCACCACGCCGCCACTGGTACGTCACCCCGGTGGCCGCCGCCTGGCCGATACCGGTGATCGCGGTCTTCGCCGCGGTGATGTCGCCCTCCTTCGGCGCCGTCACCGCCCCGGAGCCGACGTTGAACGTGTAGGTGCGGATCGCCGACTGGTTCCCGGCCCGGTCCCGCGACCGCACGTACAACGTCTGCGGACCGTCCGCCGTCGGCGCGATCGACACCGTCGCGTTCGCACCCAGGCTCGGCGCGTTCACCGTCTGGTTCGGCGGGTTGACGTTGAGCCCGTACTCGTATGCCGTCACATCACTCACCCCGGCCGCGCCGAAGGTGAAGCTGCCCGCCGTCCCCGCCGCACCGGCCCATTGACCCGCCGGGTACGCGGTCGACGAGACCGTGGGCATCGCCGACGGCTCAACCGTGTCGATGATCATCGCGCAGTAGCCCGTCCAGGGGCCGTTCGCGCTGCCGTCGTTGCCGCGGACCCGCCACGAGTAGGTGCCACCCTCGGCGAAGGCACCGGCCGGCACCGTGGTCGCCAGCCAGGAACCCGACGCGCCGGGGCCGACGGTGGTGCCGCCGATCCGGGTGCCACCGCCGGTCAGCCACTCGAACTCGGCCCGCACCTGCGAACCCTCGGTGTCGTTGACCTGCGCCCGCAACTGCGGGGTCTTCGTGTTGACGTACGGCGTGCTGGTACCCGTCGCGCAGGGCAACGACGGCACGGTCGCCCGCGCCGTGACAGTGGGTGGCGTCTGGTAGGTCAGCGTCACGTACGGGTCGTTCGCACCCTCCATCGAGTGGAACCTCTTCCACCCGAGGTTGTCCGTCTCCGAGGCGGCCCGCAGCCCGATGTTGACGGTGCTACAGCAGGTGACGCCGTTGGCCTGGTCGGCGAAGGCCCCGGTGACCGACGCGTTGACCCGACCGGCGGCACACGAGGAGTTGTAGCCCTTGGTGGCGGTGGTGTAGCCCAGCCGCTTCATCCATGTCGGCTGGTTCGTCCACCGGGCGGAGGTATTGACGTAGCTGGTCTGCCAGGTCTCCCACTGCCGCGCCGTGCACGACCAGGAGTGGTGGTTCCACAGGTACAGCGTCGCCGCCTGGACCTGCTTGCCCTGCAACCACTCCATGCCGTGGAAGCTGAGGAAGGAGCGGGCCTTCGTCGCGCCGCCGTCGTAGGTGCCGACCTTCAGCTCGGTGGCGGCGGACTGGTCGCTGGTGAAGCCGATCTGCACGAACGCGTCGTAGTTGGGCTTGAGCGTCACGGCGGGGTCGATGGTCACCGGGAAGGTGGTCGCCTTGTCCGTCAACCACGCCTCGTCGGGAGTCAGGGTGACCGCCAGCCGGCCGCCCTTGGCCGCGCCGACCTTCTTACCTACCCTGGTCTGCCGCAGCCGTTCGCCGGACTTCGCATCGACCCGTGCGTCCCACATCAGGGGTTCCGGTGACACACCGACGGTCTCGCCGGCGGCGTCGCGGATCTCGAATCCGCCTTGGTCGTCCGCCACCGCCTTGAGTCCCTTGCCGCGCAGCGGCAGGGCGATGCTGCGTACCTGCGCGACCGCGGCCCGGTTCTTGACCACCAGGAACTGCTCGAAACCGGTCCGGGTCGACTCGACCACCAGGTCCACCCCGGGGCGCACCTCGGGATAGGTGGCCCGGGTGCCGTCCACCTCCGGCTCCGGCAGGGCACCGGACCAGCCCAGCGAGAGCTGGTCGCCGTCCTGGCCGACCGTTACGAGGTCGTGCTCTCCGGAGCCGGCGGCACCGGAGAGCCGCAGTCCGTTCGGGTGGACCTTCGCCCGGACCGAACCATCCGGCTGCTTGGCCAGGTTGAAGTCGACCGATTGCCACCCGCCGGCATCGTCGCGCACCCGCACCGGGCCGAGGTGGACCTCTGCCTCCACCCGACCGTCCGGCAGCGCCCAGAACTCCGAGGTCTCGGAGGTCATTTCGCCGATCCGTACCTTCTTGCCGGTCAACCGCGCCGTATGAATCGCGGCGGCCTCGTCCGGCCGCTCCAGCGTCTGCGGTTCCGCCGGTGCTGGAGCGGGTTCCGGCGCGGGCGCCGCCTGCGCCGGCCGGGCAACGGCCCAGTCCGCCATCGTCGCGGCGAGCACGACAGCCAAACCGGCGCCAATCCACCGCTGCGCGTTGAGCCGTGCCTGGCGTGACTTCCGTCTGTGCGAAGGCATAGTTGTATAACTACGCACTGATCCTCCCCCGTGGTGACAGCGTGTGGTCAGACCGTATGGACCCCGAGACGTCGACACATCCCTATATCCACTATGGAAGATCGTCCGTTCGGCCCTTGCTACGCGACGAGTGGCAATGCTCTGGACACTGCGGCCACCTGCACGCGACCCGGATTGCGGCATTCGTCACATCGCGGGAGCGGCACCGATCAGTGCGAGCGCACTGAGGGCGACACGAAACGCCCAGACTCCCCGGGGTCGTTTCGCCGACTTGATCGCGGGGGCGCGGATTCTAGCAATGCTGTTACACGACCGTCATGGTCTCAACAGGCGAATCGCAACAACCTCTGGCAGCATGGGCTGGCATGTGCGGACTGGCTGGAGAGTTCCGACGGGACGCGACGCGTGCCGACGTCGCCACGGTGGAACGGATGGCCACCACGATGTGCGACCGGGGGCCCGACGGCAGCGGAGTGTGGGCCCAGGGGCCGGTGGCCCTCGGTCACCGGCGGCTGAAAATCATCGACCTGTCGGCCGCCAGCGGCCAGCCCATCGTGGACTCCGCCGCCGGCCTGACCGGCGTCTTCAACGGCTGCATCTACAACTACCGTGAGCTGCGCGCCGAGTTGCAGGCCAAGGGCCACCAATTCTTCTCCAGCGGGGACAGCGAGGTCGTCGTCAAGGCTTACGCCGAGTGGGGGCTCGATTTCGTCGACCACCTGGTCGGCATGTTCGCCGTGGCGATCAGCGAGCGGGACACCGGCCGCCTGGTGCTCGCCCGGGACCGGCTCGGCATCAAGCCGCTCTACCTCGCCGAGTCGCCCGACGTGGTGCGGTTCGCCAGCACGCTGCCCGCGCTGCTCGCCGGCGGCGGCGTGGACACCACGATCGACCCGGTGGCGCTGGCCCATTACCTCAGCTTCCACAGCATCGTGCCGCCGCCCCGCACCATCCTGCGTGGCGTCACCAAGCTGCCCCCGGCGACCGTCCGGGTCTACGAGCCCGACGGCCGCACCCACGAGCGGGTCTACTGGGATCCGCCGTTCCTCCGCCGGTCCGAGCACACCGGATGGTCCGAGAAGGACTGGCAGGACGCGCTGCTGGAGTCGCTGACCACCGCCGTACGCCGGCGGATGGTCGCCGACGTACCGGTCGGCGTGCTGCTCTCCGGCGGGCTGGACTCCAGCCTGGTGGTCGCCCTGCTCGCCGGCGAGGGGCAGCGCGGGCTGTCCACCTTCTCCATCGGCTTCGACGCGGTCGGCGGCCGGGAGGGCGACGAGTTCCGCTACTCCGATGTGGTCGCCAAGACCTTCGACACCGACCACCACCAGATCCGGGTCGCCGCGCAGGATCTGGTGCCCCCGCTGGAGGCCGCCGTCGCGGCCATGAGCGAACCCATGGTCAGCCATGACTGCGTGGCGTTCTACCTGCTCAGCCAGGAGGTGTCGCGGCACGTCAAGGTGGTGCAGTCCGGCCAGGGTGCCGACGAGATCCTGGCCGGCTACCACTGGTACCCGCCGCTGCACCGGATCGACCGCGCGCAGGCCCTCGACACGTACGCCCAGGCGTTCTTCGACCGCGACGCGGCCGGGCTGGCCCGGGTGCTCAACCCCGACTGGCTCGCCGACGGCGACCCGGCGCGGGAGTTCGTCGCCGGGCACCTGGCCCGGCCCGGCGCGCAGACCGCGGTCGACGCCGGCCTGCGCATCGACACGCAGATCATGCTCACCGACGACCCGGTCAAGCGGGTCGACAACATGACCATGGCGCACGGGCTGGAGGCCCGGGTGCCCTTCCTGGATCACGAGTTCGTGGAACTGGCCGCCGCCTGCCCGCCGGAGCTGAAGCTCGCCCAGGGCGGCAAGGGTGTGCTCAAGGAGATCGGCCGCCGAGTGCTGCCGCACGAGGTGATCGACCGGCCCAAGGGCTACTTCCCGGTGCCGGGCCTCACCCACCTGGAGGGCAAGCTCCTCGACCGGGTACGCGACGCGCTGTCCGCGCCCGAGGCCCGCCGCCGCGACCTGTTCCGCGCCGATTACGTCAACGCCCTGCTCGACGCGCCCAACGCCGAACTGACCCCGTTGAACGGAAACAAGCTGTGGCAACTCGGACTCCTGGAAA
>NZ_JBFBAO010000391.1:0-6150 GCF_040682255.1 Micromonospora sp. NPDC051296
ATCCGATAGTTCGCCATGCGGCGAACTATAGCCGATGGTGTGGCATGACCCGGGTCAACCGGCAGGAGGCGATCAAAGCCCGCTTGCGTCCCGGACGGCCGGAGCCGGGCCCGGCGTGGGCCGGATGCCATCGAGGGAGAGTAGTGCGGTCGCGGCGGTGCTGGGATGCCGTCCGCTCGCGGTCGCCACGGCGAGGTGCCAGTGGGGTGGGTCGGTGACGGGAACGAAGCGCGCGGTGGTCCGCTTGGTGGTGAAGATCTGCGGTACGACGGCGACGCCCAGCCCGTGGCTGACCAGATCGAGCAGCCAGTGCACGT
The DNA here is from genome assembly GCF_040682255.1 of Micromonospora sp. NPDC051296. NCBI lineage: Bacteria > Bacillati > Actinomycetota > Actinomycetes > Micromonosporales > Micromonosporaceae > Micromonospora > Micromonospora sp. NPDC051296. Next base: position 318 of record NZ_JBFBAO010000391.1, read on the forward strand.
CGTTGACCTCGAACGCGACCCGCCGTTCGACCCCGGCGGCGGCCATCGCCTGGTCGACGGCGTCCCGGCTGATCCAGCCGGGGGAGAAGTCGACGAAGGTCTCACCCGACAGGTCACCCAGGTCGACTCCGGAGCGGTCCCGGAGCGGATGGGCCGGGCCGCAGGCCAGCACCAGCGGCTCGGCGCGGATCGGGGCCAGCGCGACGCCGGGCACCGCACTCGCGGGCGCGGAGACGAACGCCAGGTCGAGGTCGCCGGTGCGGACGCGTTCGATCAGGTCGGGCGATCCGCCCTGCCGTAGCCGGATCTCGACACCGGGGTGGGCGGCGTGGAACCGGGCCAGGGTCGCCGGCAGGTCGACGGCGCCGAGGCACTGCAGGGTGCCGACCGCCAGGGTGCCGCGCAGCAGTCCCCGTACCGCGGCGACCGCGTCCTTGGCGGCGGCGACGTTGGCCAGGGCGTGCCGGGCCTGGGTGAGCAGGGCTCGGCCCTCGTTGGTCAGTTCGACGCTGCGGGTGTTGCGGACGAAGAGACTGGCGCCCAGCTCACGCTCCAACGAACGGATGGACGTCGACAGACCGGACTGCGCCACGTGCATCCGCTCGGCGGCCCGGGTGAAGTGCCGCTCCTCGGCGACCGCCACGAAGTACTCGAGCTGGCGTAGTTCCACGATTCATCACCAACACCGATTGCCGGAATCAGATTCTTCTGTTGGACAGCTTAGCCATCGGGGTGGAGGCTGGAACCCGTGCGCTGCGGGGGAACCTCCGCGCGCGTCGAATCCGCACCGCTTCGAGGAGGAGCCTCCATGCACACCCGCCGCATCGGTGACATCGCCGTCGGCGCGATCGGTCTCGGCGGCATGCCGATGTCGATCGAGGGCCGGCCCGACGAGCAGCGTTCGGTCGCCACGATCCACGCCGCGCTGGACGCCGGTGCCACGCTGATCGACACCGCGGACGCCTACCACCTGTACGCCAACGACGTCGGCCACAACGAGTCGCTGATCGCCCGCGCCGTGGCGACCTATGGCGGCGACACGTCCGACGTGCTGATCGCCACGAAGGGCGGTCACCTGCGCCCTGGCGACGGCTCGTGGACGCGGAACGGGTCGCCCGAGTACCTCAAGAGCGCCTGCGAGGCGTCCCTCAAGCGACTCGGCGTCGAGGCGATCGGCCTCTACCAGTTCCACCGGCCCGACCCCGCGGTCCCGTACGCGGACTCCGTCGGCGCCATCCGGGACCTGCTCGACGCCGGGAAGATCCGGATGGCCGGCATCTCCAACGCCGACCCCGAGCAGATCGTGCTCGCCAACGAGATCCTCGGTGGCCGGCTGGTCAGCGTCCAGAACCAGTACTCGCCCGCCTTCCGCTCCAGCGAACCGGAACTGGCGCTGTGCGCGGAACTCGGTATCGCGTTCCTGCCCTGGAGTCCGCTCGGCGGCATCTCCAACGCCGGCGCCCTGGGTTCGCGGTTCGCGGTGTTCGCCGAGGTCGCCGGCGAGCACGGGGTCAGCCCGCAACAGGTCTGCCTGGCCTGGATGCTGGCGAAGGCACCGGGCGTGATCCCGATCCCGGGTTCGTCACGCCCCGAGACGATCCGTGACTCCGTCGCCGCGGCCGACCTCCAACTGTCGGCCGAGCATCTCGCTCGCCTCGACCAGCCCTGACGGCGGGCCGCCCCACCACACGACCATCGATGCCGTGTGGTGGGGCCGCAGTCGGCTGGCAGGCCATGCACTTCCGCATCGCGCCCGCCCGTCCGGCGATCAGGTCGTCACGGACGCCTACGATCGGGCCATGCCCCTGACGGCCAACGACGTCGACCGGTTCGAGGCTGCCAGGCCGCGTCTGGAGGCCATCGCCTACCGCCTCCTGGGCTCCGCCGGGGAGGCCGAGGACGCCGTGCAGGAGACGTTCCTGCGCTGGCAGGCCGCCGACGTCGACCGCATCGAGGTCCCGGTGGCCTGGCTGACGAAGGTCCTCACCAACCTGTGCCTCAACCAGCTCACCTCCGCGCGGGCACGCCGCGATACCTATGTGGGTCAATGGCTTCCCGAGCCGCTGCTCGCCGGCGACCCGATGCTCGGCCCGGCCGACACCGCCGAACAGCGCGAATCGGTGTCGTACGCGGTCCTCACCCTCATGGAGCGCCTCTCACCCAACGAGCGGGCCGTGTACGTGCTGCGGGAGGCCTTCGACTACCCGCACCGGGAGATCGCCGAGATCCTCGACATCACCGAGGCCGCCAGCCAGCAGATCTTTCACCGCGCCAAGAAGCACGTCGCGGACGGCAAGCCCCGCACCGAGGTCGACGAGGCCGCCGCCCGGCGGATCGTCGAGGAGTTCCTGGCGGCCGCCGCCAGCGGTCAGATCGAGCCGCTCGTACGCCTGCTCACCGAGGACGCCATCTCGATCGGCGACGGCGGCGGGAAGGTCCCGGCCCGCGCCAAGGCGTTCGCGGGTGCCGTCGCGGTCGCGAAGTTCCTGCGCGGCCTGGTCAAACCCGGCGCGGCCAAGCGGGCCCTGATCGGCGGCTCGCCCGAGGTCTACGCGTGGACCGCCAACGGCGATCCCGCCGTCGTGGCCGTCGTGCATGGCCGGGTCGTTGGCGTCATGTGCCTGGAGCTGACCGCCGGTGGCATCGTCGCGATCCGCAACCAGGTCAACCCCGACAAGCTCGACCGCGCGACCGCGCGCTGGGCGGCCGCCGACCACGGGGAGCCACTGTTCAGCGCCTTCTGACCGCGATATGAGGTTCTTCACATCGCGTTCCTGTCAGCAAACGGCGGGCTGCCCGGTTCAGGTGGCAAACCCGCGTAGGACAGGAGCACGGATATGCGGCACCGCATCATCGTCCTCGGAGCCGGATACACCGGAGCCGTCGCCGCCGGCCGCCTCGCCAAGCGGCTTCGCCGCGAGGACGTCGCCATCACCCTCGTCAACGCCGAGCCCGACTTCGTCGAACGCGTCCGCCTGCACCAGCTGGCGACCGGCCAGGACCTCAAGGCCCGGCCGTTCAGCAAGATGTTCGCGGGCACCGGCGTCGAACTGAGGCTCGCCAAGGTCACCTTCGTCGACGTCGACCGCAAGACCGTCGCCGTCACCGACGCGAACGGCGCCGAAGAACTCGCCTACGACACGCTCGTTTACGCCCTGGGCAGCGGCTGGAACACCCAACACGTTCCCGGGACCGCCGAGCACGCCGATGAGATCGCCAGCCGCCCCGGAGCACTCCGGCTGCGCGAGCGCCTGGCCCGCCTCGACGCCAGGCAGACCGTGGTCGTCGTCGGCGGCGGCCTGACCGGCCTGGAGGCCGCGACCGAGATCGCCGAGGCCCGCCCGGACCTGGACGTCGCCCTCGCCGCCCGAAGCGGACTCGGCGACTGGCTCTCGCCCAAGGGCCGCGCGCACCTGCGGAAGGTCTTCGGCACGCTCGGCATCACCGTGTACGAGCACGCCGCCGTCACCAGCGTCGAAGCCGACCGCGTCACCACCGCCGACGGCAAGGCCATCCCGGCCGCGGTCACCGTGTGGACCACCGGTTTCGCGGTCCACCCGATCGCGAAGAAGACCGCCCTGGAGGTCACCGGCACCGGCCAGATCGTGGTCGACGGGACCATGCGCTCGGTCTCCCACCCCGACGTCTACGCCATCGGCGACGCGGCCATGGTGATCGGCCCCGGGGACAAGCCGCTGCGGATGTCGTGCGCCTCGGGAACCCCGACCGCCTGGCAGGCCGCCGACGCGATCGCGGCCCGCGTGACCGGCACGAAGCTCCCGAACGCACCGATCCGCTACTTCAACCAGTGCATCTCACTGGGCCGCAAAGAAGGCTTGATCCAGTACGTCACCGCCGACGACCGCGCCGTGCCGGCGGTCCTGACCGGGCGGCTCGCCGCCGTCTACAAGGAGCTGGTCTGCAAGGGCGCCGCCTGGGGCGTCGCCAACCCGACGCTGGGGCTGCCGACCCGGCGCCGCGCCACCCGGGACCGGGCCGCCGCGGGCTCGGCCGTCAAGGCGCAGGCATAGAGCACGACGTGAAGTGGGCGCCCTCGATGCGAGCGCGCCCACTTCGCAGCCGGTCCAGGCGGCGACGCGGGCCGCCGGGCCACGCCGTCCGGCATGGCCCGGATGGCGGTCAGGTAGCCTGGACATGTTCCACCGTTCCGCTCTGCCCCTGCCGGATCCGACTCCGGTCACCAGCGCAAACGGCACCGGCCAGCGCCGGGCAGTTGACACTTCCACGTTCGGAGATTCCATGGCGGCACGCCGCCCTCGCACCACTCCCACCTTCGAGGAACTCGGCGTACCCGTCCCGCTCGTGCGGGCACTGGCCGCAAGAGGCGTCACCGCGCCGTTCCCGATCCAGGCCGCGACCCTTCCCGACGCCCTCGCCGGCCGCGACATCCTCGGCCGGGGACGCACCGGGTCGGGCAAGACCTACGCGTTCGCGCTGCCCCTGCTGGCCCGGCTCGCCGCGAGCGCCGCGCCGCGCCGTCCGGGACGACCCCGCGCACTGGTACTCGCGCCGACCCGTGAACTCGCCGCCCAGATCGAGGCGTCGATCGCCCCGCTGGCAATGGCCATGTCCCTGCGTACCCTGACCGTTTTCGGCGGTACCGACCCCCGTCGCCAGATCAACGCCCTGCGATCGGGCGTGGATATCGTCGTCGCCTGCCCGGGCCGGATCGCCGACCACGTCGACAGCGGCCATGCCAGCCTCGACGCAGTCGAGATCACCGTGCTCGACGAGGCCGACCACATGGCCGACCTCGGCTTCCTGCCGACCGTGCGGCGGCTGCTCGACCGGACCCCGAAGCAGGGTCAGCGGCTGCTCTTCTCGGCGACCCTCGACGCCGGCGTCGACGTCCTCGTCCGGCGCTACCTCACCAACCCGGTGACCCACAGCGTCGACTCCGCCGCAGCGCCGGCGGACGTGCCGCACCACATGCTGCACATCGATGACCACGACCGGCTGGCCGTCCTCGTCGACCTCGCCGCCGCACCGGGCCGCACCCTGGTCTTCGCGCGCACCAAGCGGCGGGCGAAGACACTGACCCGCCAGCTCGTCGCGGCCGGCATCCCCGCCACCGAGCTGCACGGCAACCTGGCGCAGGGCGCCCGGAGCCGCAACCTGCAAGCGTTCGCCAACGGCGACGTGACGACGCTGGTCGCGACCGACATCGCCGCTCGTGGCATCCACGTCGACGACGTCGCGCTCGTCGTGCACGCCGACCCGCCGGCCGAGTACAAGGCGTACCTGCACCGGTCCGGGCGGACCGCACGGGGCGGCGCGACCGGCACGGTCGTCACCCTCATGACCGCCGACCAGGTCGCCGGGGTCCGCCAACTCGCCCGCCAGGCCGGCATCGCGCCGACGACCACCCGACTGCGGCCCGGGCATCAACTGCTCGACGAGATCGCCCCGGGCCCACGCACGCTCGTCCACCCGCCGGTCCCGGCTCCGGTGGACGGCGGCCGGACGGTGGAGAAGGCACCGCGTCGCGACCGGCGGCGCGGATCCGCCGGCCAGCCTGCGCCCGAGCCGCGTCAGACCCGGTCACGCGAGCCGGGTACGGCACACAGTGGCCGAAACCCGGCGGCATCGCCGACCCGGCGAGCGTCCGGGGTGGTCGCCTTCTCCGCCGGGAGCCGGATCGGTACCGGCCGCGGCGCCAGGTAGCTGCCGCAACCGCGGAGTCAGCGCGTCGCGTGTTCGGCACGTGCGGGTGCGCCCACCTCGTGCAGATGTTGCAGGGCCTGGCGGTACGAGGCGACGAGACTGGTCTGTTCGTAGGCGACGCCGATCTCGGCGCAGTAGGCCTGCACGA
>NZ_JBFBAO010000392.1:0-6118 GCF_040682255.1 Micromonospora sp. NPDC051296
GGCGGCCCCAGCCGGGTACTGGTCCTCACCACGTTTGACGACGACGAGCACGTGCACGGCGCGCTGCGCGCCGGGGCGAGCGGCTTCCTGGTGAAGGACATGGCGCTGGAGGACATCCTCGCCGCGATCCGGGTGGTGGCCGGCGGGGACGCGCTGATCGCGCCAGGGGTGACCCGCCGGCTCATCGCCGAGTTCACCCGCCGGCCGGCACCGGTACCCCGGCCGCAGCAGCTCGCCGGGGTGACCGACCGGGAACGGGAGGTACTCACCCTGGTCGGTCGGGGCCTTTCCAACGCGGAGATCGCCGAGCAGCTCGTAATCAGCGTGGCCACCGCCAAGGCGCACGTGGCCCGGCTGTTCAGCAAGCTCGGCGCGCGGGACCGGGTGCACCTGGTGATCGCCGCCTACGAGGCCGGACTGGTCAGCACCGGCGGCACCGACGGGGGGTGACGGCACCCGGGCCGGACGGGATTGCCGGGGCGTCACCCGGGAATGCGGTCAGGCGAGGCTGCCCGGTGTCGCCGTTCGGCACGCCACCAGCAGGCGAGCAGCACCGCGCTGGCGACGAAGCCCAGCGCGGCCGGGGCGGCGGCGAACCAGTTGACCTCGCCGGGGGAGGTCACGGCGGCACCGACCGCGGCGTAGCCGAACGCCGTCGGGGCGGACGCCAGCACGCTGCCGACCAGGAACGGCAGGATCCGCGCGCCGGTGGTGCCGTAGCCGTAGCTGACCAGGCCGAAGCCGGAGATTGGCAGCAGCCGTACGGTGATCACCCCGAGCACGCTCTGCCGGGTGAACCAGCGGTCCAGCCGGGCGAGCCGGCCCCGGACCCGTTCGGCGACGAAGTCCCGGCCCAGCAGCCGGCCCACGGCAAAGCCGATCGCCGCCGCCAGCAGGGCGGCGCCCAGCGCGTACGCGGCACCCTCCAGGGCGCCGAAGATCGCCCCTGCGGCGAGCGTGATGAACGTGCGGGGGACCAGCGCCACCAGCAGCAGGGCCCCGCCGAGGACGCCGGCGACCGGGGCGAGAGCACCCAGTCGGTCGCCGAACTGTGGCAGCGCCGTCGGGTCGGGTCGGGGCACCAGTAACAGCGTCACCCCGAACCCGGCGAGCAGGAACAGCAGCAGACCGAACCGGACGACCGACGAAGTCTCGACGATCCGCGATCCGGATGGGTCTGCCGATCGCCTCTCCCGCAGTAGCCGCCGGATGACGGCGATCATGCCCGGGCGGCGGCCACCGCGGTCCGGCGTTCGGCCCGCAGCCGATCGGACCAGGTGTCGTCGAGCGGCGGGAGCTGGTGCGCGCCGGTGGCCCAGCGCAGCAGCAGGTCGGCGAGGGCCGGGTTGCGGGCCAGCGCCGGCCCGTGCGAGTACGTGCCGAGCAGCTTGCCCCGCCAGGCCCCCTCGGAGGCGCCGTCGTTGCCGACCCCGGCGGTGACCCGGGCCAGCGGCGAGACGCTGGGGCCGAGGTGGGTCCGGCCGCCGTGGTTCTCGAAGCCGGTCAGCGGCGGCAGGCCCAGCCGGGCGTCGATGTCGCCGGCCAGCTCGCCGACCGCCCGGGTGGGGCCCCGGTCCGAGCTGAGGTCGAGCAGCTCCAGCCCGCGGTACTGGGTGCCCTTGGCGAAGAACGAGGTGCCGAGCAGCTGGTACCCGGCGCAGACGCCGAAGACCACCGAGCCCTGGGCGGCGGCCCGGTGCAGCCCGCCGTCGGCGAGCAGCCGCTGCGCGCCGAGCGCCTGCGGCCCGTCCTCGCCGCCGCCGATCAGGTAGATGTCGGCGGTGGTGGGCATTTGCTGGTCGGAGCGGACCTCCAGCACCTCGACCCGGAACCCGCGCTGCTGCGCCCGCCGGGCCAGGATCAGCACGTTGCCCCGGTCGCCGTAGGTGGACAGCAGGTCGGGGTAGATCCAGACGATGCGCAGGGTCTCAGTTGACACGGTCCAACTCCGCTCGGATGTCCTGGAACGCGGTGTAGTTCGCGATGACTTCCAACCGCCCCGGCGGCGCGGCCCGGACGGCGTCGTCGAACGTACGCACATGCTGGAACGGCACGTCGTTGACTTCCAGCCGGACGGCCAGGTCGTACGCCCGGTCGCCGGTGATGAGCACCTGGCGTCCGCGCAGCGGGGCGAAGTCGACGTCGAAGAGCCAGGAGGTGTCCAGCCCGTCGGGGTCGCGGGCGTTGATGGACAGCAGGGTCGGCGCCTGCTCGGCCATGTCGAACGCCTCCAGCCAACTGGCCGGGTTCTTGGCCAGCAGCAGCCGGACCAGGCGTCCCTCCCGCTCGACCTGGGCGTACCGGCCGGCGACCGAGGTGACGTCGCCGAGCCGGGGTACCGCGTCGAACGGGCGTACGCCGAACTCGGCGGCGACCGCGAGGGCGGTGGCCGCGTTGCCGAGGTTGACCTTGCCGGGAAGCTGGAGCTTGACCTTGTACCAGGCGCCGGTCGGGTCGATCACGCCCTCGTCGTCCACGGTCCACTGCGGCTCCGGCCGGCGCAGCGGGCAGCCGGTGCACCACCACTGCTCGCCGGAGCGCTGGATGGTCGAGCCGCACTCGGGGCAGACCCAGGAGTCGTCGTGCCACCGCTGCCCGGCGGAGAACCAGGTGACGTGCGGCGGCGTGATCCGCTGGTCGTGGGCGGCCGGCGGGGTGGCCGCCCAGACCACCATCGGGTCGTCGGCGTTGGCGACGATGCGGATGTCCGGATGGCGGACCAGCGCCGCGCGCCAGAGCTGCGCCATCATGGCGACCTCCTTGGCCCGGTCCAGCTGGTCACGGGAGAGGTTGAGCAGCGCCACCACGTGCGGCTCGGTCGCCTCGACCACCTGCGCGAGGTAGTGCTCGTCGACCTCCAGCACCGCATACGGGGTGCTGCCGGCCTTGGCCAGGGCTGAGGTGTGGCCGGTGGGCATGTTGGCGCCGAACGAGTTGGTGGCGACCCGGCCGAGGACCCCGACAGCCGCGGCGGCCAGCCGGGTGGTCGTCGTCTTGCCGTTGGTCCCCGAGATCAGGGCGATGGCCCGCCCGGCGGACAGGTGGGCGAGCAGATCCGGGTCGATCTTCAGGCCGAGCCAGCCACCGATCACCGAGCCGTCGCCACGGCCCGCCGCCCGCGACAGCGCCGCGGCGGTCCGCGACACGGAGCTGGCCACCTTCGCCCGCAGGGGCATCTTCGCGTCCGTCACGCGAGCGAGGTTACCGGACCCCGGGACCCGTCAGATCGCCGCCGACGACGATCCGTTCGGGCCGGCTTTCGTGGCGGGCGGGCCGGTGGCGCTCGGCCGGCGGGCCGGTGGCGCTCGGCCGGATGGAGTCGATCTATGTCGGATAGCGGACCCCGCCCGGCGGGCGGCCCGCCCCTCCACTCCGCTCCACCCCGACTGACGTGCGGTTTTGCCGTTCGACACGGCGCGCCACGCGGGCGATTCTGGTTGCGGGTGGAGGGAAGTGGAGTAGAGTGGGGCGCATTGGTGAGGCCGGGAGGGGCCCACCGGCCCGGGGGGTCAGCGGCGCGCGAACGCCGCTAGATGGGCGAGGGGGTTGGGCCGATGTTTCTCGGCACCCACACTCCGCGCCTGGACGACAAGGGCCGGTTGATCCTGCCGGCGAAGTTCCGGGATGAGTTGGCGGGGGGTGTCGTGATCACCAAAGGGCAGGAGCGCTGCCTCTACGTCTTTCCGACGCCCGAGTTCCAGCACATCGCGGAACAGTTGCGCGCGCAGCCGATGACGCACAAGGCGGCCCGGGCCTACAGCCGTGTCTTCTTCGCCAGCGCGCACGACGAGGTGCCTGACAAGCAGGGCCGGGTAACCATCCCGGGGCACCTGCGCACGTACGCGGGGCTCGACCGGGACCTGGTGGTCATCGGCGCGAGCAGCCGGGTGGAGATCTGGGACAAGGTCGCCTGGGAGACCTACCTCGCGGAAAGCGAAGACGACTTCGCCGACATCGAGGAAGGGGTGCTGCCCGGCGGTCTGTAGGGCGTGGCGACGCCCGACGTACTGCGAGATCTCCAGCCGCTTTCGAGTTCCTGGCATCCCTTCCCCGGTGCCAGGCGCACGATCCGACACGGAGGGCCGTGGCCTGACGGGCGGGCGGGGAGCGGATGGGGATCTGGCGGTACGTCGGCAAGGCGTCGTCCGACGAGCAGGGCGCGGTAACGGAACGGTCCGAACCAGTGGGGGTCGACATGGGGGAGCTACGCGGCACGCATGTGCCGGTACTGCTCGAGCGGTGTCTCGAGTTGCTGGCCCCCGCGCTGGGCCGGGGCGGCCGTACGGTGCACGTCGACGCGACGCTGGGCCTGGCCGGCCACGCCGAGGCGGTGCTGCAGGCCCACCCGGAGACGATCCTGGTGGGCCTGGACCGGGACACCGAGGCGCTCGCCCACGCGCGGGTGCGGCTGGCCCGGTTCGCCGACCGCATCCATCTGGAGCACGCCGTCTACGACGAGCTGCCCGACGTGCTCGACCGGCTCGGCTATCCGACCGTCGACGGCGTGCTGTTCGACCTCGGCGTCTCCTCGCTGCAACTCGACGCGCCCGACCGCGGGTTCGCGTACGCGCAGGACGCGCCGCTGGACATGCGGATGGACCAGACCCGGGGGGTGACCGCCGAGGAGGTGGTCAACACGTATGCGCACCCCGATCTGGCGCGGGTGCTGCGGGTGTACGGCGAGGAGAAGTTCGCCGGGCGGATCGCCTCGGCGATCATCCGGGAGCGGGAGCGAGCCCGGATCACCTCGTCGGCGCGGCTGGCCGAGCTGGTCCGGGAGGCGATTCCGGCACCAGCCCGACGAACGGGCGGACATCCGGCAAAGAGAACGTTTCAGGCTTTACGGATCGAGGTAAACAGGGAACTGGCGGCGTTGGAAACGGCGCTGCCGGCCGCCCTGGACCGGCTTTCCGTCGGCGGTCGCATGGTGGTCCTGTCCTACCACTCGCTGGAGGACCGGCTCACCAAACAGGCGCTCGCCGACCGGGTCCGCAGCACGGGCCCGGTCGACCTCCCGGTCGAACTGCCCGGGTCGGAGCCGACGTTCCGGCTGCTCAGTCGGGGCGCGGAGCTGCCCGGGGAGGTGGAGGTCGCCGCGAACCCGCGAGCCGCTTCGGTGCGGCTGCGGGCCGCGGAACGGATCGACCCGCAAGCCGCGCAACGGGGGCGTACCGACCGCGAACGGTACCGCCGACGGGTCAAGGCGATGCACCAACCGGGGACGGGATCGGCCGCGGGATCCGGACCGGATCCGCGGCGGATGCCGGGGGAGACGACGGACGAAGAGGGGGAGGGAACATGAACGTGAGCAAGCGCCGGGACGTCGCCGGCGTCGGGCAGCGCGCACCGCGGTCGGGGGGCCGGATCGCGGCGGAGCGGGCCCGGGGGACCGGAGACGGTACGCGAGGGACGGACCGGGTCAGCCGGCTGGAGGAGACTCGCGCCCGGGGGGCGCGCGAGTTTCCGACCCAGGGCAGCGCCGCGCTGCGTCCGGTCGAGCGGGCCGGCGTCGCCGCCGAGCGGCCGGAGTCGCCGCGGCTGCGGGTCGCCCCGCCGCCGCCGGTGCGGGTGCCCCGGGCACCGTTCGCGGCGCTGGTGGTGCTGCTGGTCGTCGGTGGGGTGCTGGGCATCCTGGCCGTCAACACGAAGGTCAACGAGAACGCCTTCCGGCTGAACGAGCTGCAGAAGCAGCAGGCCGACCTCGACCTGCAGCAGCAGCAGCTGAAGCGGCAGATCGACGACGCCGAGGCGCCGGGCAACCTGACCGCCCAGACCATCATGCTGGGGCTGGTCGAGTCGGGCGACCTGGGGCTGATCCGGCTGCCGGACGGCAAGCTGATCGGCGTGCCGCAGCCGGCTGCCGGGCAGCAGTCCATCACCAGCCAGCAGGGCACGGAGGGGTAGGCCGTGCCATCGAGATCGGAGGAACCGCGCCGGGACGCCACGGGCTCCCGGCGCGGTTCGTCCCGTGGTGCCGGAGAGCGGGATGTCCCGCCCCGCGCCGCGGGGGAGCGGGGCGGGGAGCCGGGCCTCGGCGGGATCTCCGACGCCCGCGCGTACACCCCCCGGGGTCGCACCATCCGGGAGGGCGCGGCCCCGGCCGGTGCCGGCCGGGTCG
>NZ_JBFBAO010000393.1:0-6108 GCF_040682255.1 Micromonospora sp. NPDC051296
CGGGAAGGTGTCGCCCCGGCGTACCGCCCAGCCGCGTTGGCGCAGCTCGGTCCGTATCCGGTCGGCTCCGGGCCGGTGGACCAGCACGAAGGCGCCCAACCTGTCTTATAGTCCTACTGTCATAGGACAACGGGAAAGGTCCAATTGGGGAGGAGCCGCGGGTGATCGAGTTCGTGCTGGACGGCCGGTCCAAGGTGAACACGTACGTCCAGCTCGTCCAGCAGGTCAAACAGGCGCTGCGGGTGGGCCTGCTGGCGCCCGGAGACCAGTTGCCGAAGGTCCGCGACGTCGCGCAGTCGCTCGCGATCAACCCGAACACGGTGCTCAAGGCGTACCGCGAACTGGAGATCGAAGGGCTGGCGGAAGGGCGGCCCGGCGTGGGCACGTTCATCACGGCCACCCTCGCCCGCTCGTCCCTGGCCAACCAGGCCGAACTGCGCGCCGAGTTGGTGGACTGGGTGCGCCGGGCGCAGGCCGCCGGGCTGACGGCCGAGGACATCACCGCCCTGGTGGCGACGACGATGCGGGCCTTTCCCATCTCGTTACAGACGGAATCCGCGTGAGAGGAAGCGGTATGGAGTTGGTGCTGGAGGCCGAGGCGCTCGGCAAGAGATACGGCCGCAGCTGGGCACTGCGCGACTGCACGCTGCGGCTGCCGGCCGGCCGGGTCGCCGCGCTGGTCGGGCCGAACGGGGCCGGCAAGAGCACGCTGCTGCATCTGGCGGTCGGCCTGCTGCGGCCCGACGCGGGGGCGGTCCGGGTCTTCGACCAGGTGCCGTATGGCAACACGGCGCTGCTGGCCGAGATCGGATTCGTCGCACAGGACACCCCGCTGTACCGGGAGCTCACGGCGGAGGAGCTGGTCACCATGGGCGGCAAGCTGAACCGGCGCTGGGACGCGGACCTGGCCCGCCGTCGGCTGGCCCAGCTCGGCATCGCGCCGGGCAAGCCGGTCGGCAAACTCTCCGGCGGCCAGCGTGCCCAGGTCGCGCTCGCGCTCGCGCTGGCCAAGCGGCCCCGGCTGCTGCTGCTCGACGAGCCGGTGGCCAGTCTGGATCCGCTCGCCCGCCGCGAGTTCATGCAGTCGCTGATGGGCAGCGTCGCCGAGTCGGGCACCACGGTGCTGCTCTCCTCGCACATCCTCGGCGACCTCGAGCGGGTCTGCGACTACCTGATCGTGCTGCACTCCGCCGAGGTGAAACTCGCCGGCCCGGTCGAGGACCTGCTCGACCGGCATCGGCAGCTGATCGGTCCGCGTCGGGTGGACGACACCCCGATCGCCGGGGTCGCGGCGGTGGTCAAGGCCAGCCACACCGACCGGCAGTCCACCTTGCTGGTCCGCGCCGACGGTGACCCGATCGATCCGTCGTGGACGGTCCGCGACGTGACCCTGGAGGACCTCATCCTCGCCCACCTCACCGACGGCGGGTCGGCGCGGGCCAGCCACGAGGCGTGGGGAGTCCCGGCATGATGTGGCTGGCCTGGCGGCAACACCGCAAGCAGGCGTTGTTCACGGTGATCGGGCTCGCGGTGCTCGCGGTCGTGATGGTTCCGACCGGCCTGGCCATCCGCGGCAGGTTCGCCGACCTCGGGCTGGCCGACTGCGTCTCGCAGGGCAGCCAGACGAAAGATTGCGGAAGGGCGTTCAACGATTTCAACAGCCAGTACGACACCTTGCTGCTGACCGGCATCCTGTTCCTGGTGCTGCCGTTGCTGGTCGGGCTCTTCTGGGGCGCGCCGCTGGTGGCCCGCGAGGTCGAGCAGGGCACCCACCGGTTCGTCTGGACCCAGAGCGTCAGCCGCGAGCGCTGGGCGGTGACCAAGTTCGGGCTGGTCGGTGCCGTCACGCTGGCCGCGGCGGTCGGCTACGGGCTGGGCATGGCGTGGTGGCTGGACCCACTGGTGGCGGGCGGCGGTCGGAGCCGCTTCGACGTGCTCTTCTTCGACATGCAGGGGGTGGCGCCGATCGGCTACACGCTCTTCGCGGTCGCGCTGGGCGTCTTCGCCGGCACGGTCTGGCCCCGGATGCTGCCCGCCATGGCGGCCACCCTCGGTGGATTCGCCGCCGTACGGATCGGGCTGACCGCCGTGCTCCGGCCGCACTACCTGCCCGCCCGGGAGCACACCTACCCGCTGGTCTCCGCCGGGGGTTTCGACGAGGGCCAGCTGCGTGGCGCCTGGACCCTCTCGGACGGTATCCGGGACGCCAGCGGCACGATGGTGATGCCCGGTGCCCAGGTCAACTGTCCACCGGGCAGCAAGGGACCGGGCGGCGGGCCGTGCGGCGAGGAGTTCGGCGCCGGAGCCTACAACTGGCTGCTCTACCAGCCGGCCGATCGGTACTGGCTGTTCCAGGGCATCGAGACCGGCATCTTCGTCGCACTCGCCGCGATCCTGCTCTACCTCACCATCCGGCGTGTCCGGCGGATCGCCTGATCACGCGACCCGACGTCGACGGGTACCTGGCACCGCGGACGGTCCGGTGCCAGGTACCCGGGTCCGACGGCGTCGTCAGCCCGCCACCTGGGGGTGGGTAGCCGGACGCCTCCGGAACTTCCGGAGTGATTGCGGGCCGAATTCCGAGAAGAGTAGCTGTGGTGCCCCGGTTGGTCAATGCAGTGGCCCCGGGGCCGCCGGCGTGATCGGCGACCGATAGTTCCCGAAACCTCATTGACACATTTCGTTGCCTTGTTCGAAACTCGCCGGTGTCGACATCGGCGACTGTCGATCGCCATCGTCGTCTCCATCGCCTACCGGAAGGAGAGCCGTGGTGATCCACAGCTTGGACCGTGCCAGGTTCCGTTCGACGGTCGTCGTGCTGACGGTGGCGGCGCTCGCGGTCGCCGGAGCGGTGACGGCGGTAACGAGAACCACGGTCGCCCAGGCCGCCGCCGGTAGTCTCGCGGCCGTCGCGCCGGTCGAGGACGAGGGCGCCGACTGCCCGGTGCCCAACCCGGGCTCGCTGACCGCCAACTCCCGGCTTCCTGATCCCTTCCGGAGGGTGGATGGCACGCGCATCTCCGCCAAGTCCGACTGGCGGTGCCGCCGCGCGGAGACCAAGAGGCTGGCGGAGAGGTACGTCTACGGCGAGAAGCCGGCGAAGCCGCAGAGCGTCACCGGGACGGTCTCGAACACGAGCATCACGGTGAACGTGACGCACAACGGCAGGAGTGCCAGCTTCTCGGCGGGTGTCCAGCTGCCGAGCGGCTCCGGGCCCTTCCCGGCCGTGGTGGTGCTGGGCGGGTTCGGCGCGGATACGGCCACCGTCAGGGCCGCCGGTGCCGCCGTCATCAGCTACGACCCCCTCGCCGTGGGCCGGGAGGGCACGCCCCGGAACAACAAGCAGGGTGCGTTCTACAGCATCTACGGCTCGTCGAGCGGCACCGGGCTGCTGCTCGCCTGGGCCTGGGGAGTGAGCCGGATCATCGACGTCATCGAGCAGTCGGGCGGCAGCATCCTCAGGGCGGACGCCACCGGCGTCACGGGATGCTCGCGATACGGGAAGGGTGCCTTCGTGACGGGGGCCTTCGATCAGCGCATCGCGCTGACCATGCCGATCGAGTCGGGCAGCGCGGGCGCGCCGATCTTCCGCGGGATTCCCGGTGAGTCCGGTGCCCAGCCGCTGAGCAGCGCGTACGGCGAGCAGCCGTGGCTGGGTGACGCGTTCGGCTCCTTCACCAGTAGCCCGACCACGCTGCCGGTGGACACCCATCAGACGGTGGCCATGGTGGCGCCACGCGGACTGTTCATCATGGACAATGCGCACGTCGACTGGCTGGCCGCCAGGTCCGCGAGCGTGGCGGCTCTGGCCGGCGCCGAGGTCTACAGGGCGCTCGGTGCGGGAGACAACATCTCCTACTGGTCCGACGTCCAGGACGGAACCCACTGCGCCGCCCGGTCCGAATGGCGAACCCCGCTACAGCAGAACATCCAGAAGTTCCTGCTGAAGACGGGCAACGCCGCCGGCGTCTTCAGGATCTCGAGCAGGAAGGCCGGCAACCTCGCCGAGTGGCGGGACTGGCAGACGCCGACCCTCGCCGACGGCCCGACGACCCCACCCACCACGCCCCCGACCACGCCACCCAGCACGCCCCCGACCACCCCGCCGACGACACCGCCCACCACCCCACCGGCCGGCGGCGGCTGCTCGGCGGCGGTGTCGATCAACCAGTGGACGGGTGGTTTCGTCGCGACGGTACGGGTGACCGCGGGCTCCTCGCCGGTCAACGGCTGGACGGTCGCCATGACCCTGCCGTCGGGTGCCAGCGTCACCAACGCGTGGAACGCCAACCGCAGCGGGAACACCGGCGCGGTCCAGTTCTCCAACGTCAGTTACAACGGCTCCATAGCTCCCGGCCAGTCGACCGAGTTCGGCTTCCAGAGCACCGGCACCGGCACCGGAATGACCCCCACCTGCACTGCCAGGTAGATCCCGCGCCCGACGAGTTCCGACCGCCCGGTGTGGAGGCGTCACGCCCCCACACCGGGCCCCGCCGTCGTTCCGGAAGCATTCCGGAAGTCATTGACCCGCCCGAAACGCCGCTGTAATACTTCGATCTACTAAGGCCGATGCGATCCCTTTGGCTGGTATCGCTCGATCCTCCCCAACCTCACCCATACGTCTGGATTGTGCTGCCCGAAAACCGGGCCGCCGCCGGGCTGTCGGAAGGAGCATCAGATGAGCAGGGACTCTGCCGACACGGGACGGTCGAGACGACTGCGCGCAGCGCTTGCCCTCGCGGCCGTCGGCCTGGTGGCCGCGGTGGGCACCGTCGTCCTGCCCGGTGCCGCGAGCGCCGCGAGCACCCTCGGTGCATCCGCGGCCGAGCGGGGCGGCCGGTACTTCGGGACCGCCGTCGCGGCGAGCAAGCTGAACGACTCGGCGTACACGACCATCCTGAACCGCGAGTTCAACCAGGTCACGGCCGAGAACGAGATGAAGATCGACGCGACCGAGCCGCAGCAGGGTCAGTTCACGTTCGGCAACGCGGACCGGATCGTCCAGCACGCCCGTAGTCGGGGGATGCAGGTCCGCGGGCACACGCTCGCCTGGCACTCGCAGCAGCCCGGTTGGATGCAGAACATGTCCGGCACCGCGCTGCGCAACGCGATGCTCAACCACGTGACCCAGGTCGCCACCCACTTCCGCGGCCAGGTCGCATGGTGGGACGTGGTGAACGAGGCGTTCCAGGACGGCTCCAGTGGGGCCCGCCGGGATTCCAACCTCCAGCGCACCGGCAACGACTGGATCGAGGCCGCCTTCCGCGCCGCCCGCCAGGCGGACCCGAACGCCCAGCTGTGCTACAACGACTACAACATCGACAACTGGAACGACGCCAAGACCCAGGCCGTCTACCGGATGGTCCAGGACTTCAAGAGCCGGGGCGTCCCGATCGACTGCGTCGGCCTGCAGTCCCACTTCACCGGCGGCTCGAACTACCCAAGCAACTACCGCACCACGCTGTCCAGCTTCGCCGCCCTCGGCGTCGACGTGCACATCACCGAGCTGGACATCCGCAACGCCCCGGCGGACGCGTACCGCAACGTGGTCAACGACTGCCTCGCGGTCGCGCGCTGCAAGGGCATCACCGTCTGGGGCATCCGCGACTCCGACTCGTGGCGCTCCGGCGAGAGTCCGCTGCTGTTCAACAGCAGCGGCAACAAGAAGCCCGCCTACGACGCGGTGCTCACCGCGCTGAACAACGGCAACCCCGGTGGCAACCCGACCACCCCGCCGCCCGGCGGTGGCGGTTGCACGGCGACGATGACGCCCGGTCAGGTCTGGGGCGACCGGTACAACACCTCGGTGACCGTCAGTGGTGCCAGCAGCTGGGCCGTGGTCGTGGCCATCACCCCACCGCAGCAGGTCTCCACCACCTGGAGCGGCAACCCCACCTGGGACAGCAGCGGCAACGTGATGACGATGCGCTCCAACGGCAGCGGCAACACGTTCGGCTTCACCACGATGATGAACGGAAACTCCAGCGCCCGACCGCAGATCAGGTCCTGCACCGCCGGGTAGCCCACTTACCGCCGATCCCCACCATCGTCCCGCTGGCCGCCCGGATCACCGCGCTGGGCGAGCCGGTCCGGGTAACCGTGGCCGTC
>NZ_JBFBAO010000394.1:0-6076 GCF_040682255.1 Micromonospora sp. NPDC051296
GACACACGTGGGGCGCACCGGCGGTGACGGTGCGCCCCACGTCCGGCGTACGGCTGGGTCAGAAGCCCGGGCCGTGCTGGTGGCTGTGCCCGTGGCCGTGACCACCGGCGGCAGCGGGCTCCGGCTCCTTCGGCTTCTCCACCACGAGGCTCTCGGTGGTGAGCAGCAGACCGGCGATCGACGCGGCGTTGGTGACCGCGTTGCGGGTCACCTTGACCGGGTCGAGGATGCCGGCCTTGGCCAGGTCGACGTACTCACCGGCGGCGGCGTCGAGGCCGTGGCCCCACTCCTTCCCGGTGACCTTCTGCACCACGACGTAGCCGTCGTGCCCGGCGTTCTGGGCGATCCAGCGCAGCGGCTCGACCAGCGCCTTGCGCACGATCGACACGCCGACCTTCTCGTCACCGGTGAAGCCGAGGTCGTCGTCGAGCACCGGCAGGATCTGCGCCAGGGCGGCACCGCCGCCGGGCACCGTACCCTCCTCGACCGCGGCCTTGGTCGCGGCGATGGCGTCCTCGATGCGGTGCTTGCGCTCCTTCATCTCGACCTCGGTGGCCGCGCCGACCTTGACCACCGCGATGCCGCCGGAGAGCTTGGCCAGCCGCTCGGCGAGCTTCTCCCGGTCCCACTCGGAGTCGGAAGCCTCGATCTCCTTACGGATCTGGGCGACCCGGTCGGTGACCTCGCTGGCCTGGCCGCCACCGTCGACGATCGTGGTGTTCTCCTTGTCGACCACGATGCGCCGGGCGCTGCCCAGCACCTCCAGGCCGACCTGGTCGAGCTTGTAGCCCAGCTCGGGGGCGACCAGCTCGGCACCGGTGAGGATCGCCATGTCCTGGAGCATCGCCTTGCGGCGGTCACCGAAGCCGGGAGCCTTGACCGCGCAGACCTTGAGGGTCTTGCGGATCGCGTTGACCACCAGGGTGGACAGCGCCTGGCCCTCGACGTCCTCGGCGATGATCAGCAGCGGCTTGTTGTTCTGGAGGACCTTCTCCAGCAGCGGCAGCAGCTCCTCGATCGACGAGATCTTCTGCGTGGTGATCAGGATGTACGCGTCCTCCAGGACCGACTCCTGCGCCTCCACGTCGGTGACGAAGTTCGGCGAGATGAAGCCCTTGTCGAACTGGAGACCCTCGGTGACCTCCAGCTCGGTCTGCAGGGCGGAGCCCTCCTCGACGGTGATCACACCGTCGCGGCCGACCTTCTCCATCGCCTCGGCGATCAGCTCACCGATGGTGGCGTCCTGCGCGGAGATCGTCGCGACGTGCGCGACGGACTTCTTGTCGGCGACCTCGACGGCCCTGCCGAGCAGCGCCTCGGAGACCTTGGCGGAGGCTGCGTCGATGCCCCGCTTGAGGCCGGCCGGGTTGGCGCCCGCGGTGACGTTGCGCAGGCCCTCGCGGACCATTGCCTGGGCGAGCACGGTCGCGGTGGTGGTCCCGTCGCCGGCGACGTCGTTGGTCTTGGTCGCCACCTCCTTGACCAGCTGCGCGCCGAGGTTCTCGTACGGGTTGGTGAGCTCGATCTCCTTGGCGATGGTCACGCCATCGTTGGTGATCGTGGGCGCACCGAATTTCTTGTCCAGGACGACGTTGCGCCCACGCGGCCCGAGGGTGACCTTGACCGCGTCCGCGAGCGCGTTGACACCGTGCTCCAGCAGGTGCCGGGCGTCGTCCGAGAAGCTCAGGATCTTCGCCATGAATGTCCCTTCGAAGCGACGTTGCCCCGGCCCGGCGAGCCGGACCGGGGCAACGACACTGATCGGTTGCTTACTTCTCGATGACCGCGAGGACGTCGCGGGCGGAGAGCACCAGGTACTCCTCGCCGGCGTACTTGACCTCGGTGCCGCCGTACTTCGAGTAGAGGACGGTGTCGCCGACCTTGACGTCGATCGGCACGCGGTTGCCCTTGTCGTCGATCCGGCCCGGGCCGACAGCGAGGACGGTGCCCTCCTGCGGCTTCTCCTTGGCGGTGTCGGGAATCACGATGCCCGACGCCGTGGTGGTCTCAGCCTCGTTCGCCTGGACCACGATCCGGTCCTCGAGCGGCTTGATCGCAACCTTGGTCGCGGTAGTCACGGGCATACCCTCCTGGGGTACTGGTTTCGTTGCCGGTCGGCGCGCCGACCGGCGTCAATCTGCCACATGCCACCGGGCGGGGCCGTCGTCGCGGGTGCCGGTCCGCCTGGCGTTCAACCCCCGGACAGCTGGGCCCGGAAGTTGGCACCCTCAGGGTGAGAGTGCTAATCGCAGGTTATTCCTCGGCTAGCACTCCGTCAAGGAGAGTGCCAACGCACGCACCTCGTGTCGCCACTTTTCCGCCAGGGTTGACCGCAACACACCGACAGCCACTTCCTGCCGAGCGACCACATCCCTACTCTCCGGCGCGACCACGTCACGGAGGGCGGACGGATGACCGACATTCCAACCCTGGGCTTCCTGCGCGACCAGTTGCGCCGGGCCCGCCAGACGCGCGGGCTCAACCAGGAGGACCTCGGCAAACTCATCAACTACTCCTCGTCGTCGGTGAGCGCGATGGAGACCGGCCAGAACCAGCTCAGCGCCGACTACGTCGCCCGGTTCGACAAGGCGCTGGAAACCGGCGGGCTCTTCCTCGGGATGCTGGAGCTGATCCGGCTGCACGCAGCGCCGGACTGGTTCCGGCCGTGGGGCGAGATCGAGCGAGAGGCCGTCGCCCCTGCGCTGGTACGACCCCGCGGTGGTCCCGGGCCTGCTCCAGACCGAGGCATACGCGCGGGCGATACTCCGGGCCGGGCCGCTGCTGACCGAGGAACAGATCGAGAAGCGTGTGCTGGCCCGCCTGGCCCGGCAGGAGGTACTCGCCCGCGACGAGCCGCCGCAGCTCGTCGCGGTGCTGGACGAGCAGGTGTTGCGCCGGCAGGTCGGCGACCGGGCGACCATGCACGAGCAACTGGTGCACCTGCATGCCGTCGCCGCCCAGCCGCACGTTCAGGTCCGGATAGTTCCGGCCGACGCCCCGTGGTACGGCGGGCTTGCCGGCCCGTTCGTCCTGGCCCGACTCGCCGACGGCACCGAGGTGGCCCACCTGGACAACCAGCTCCGGGGCCACACCGTGGACGGCCCGAACGACCTTGCCAGCCTGGGACGGCGTTGGGAGACTGTGGCCGGTGAGGCGCTGCCGCGCCGGCAGTCCGCCCGCCTGATCGAGGAAGTGGCGAAGTCATGGACCTGACCCGCGCCGCCTGGCGCAAGTCCACCCGCAGCAACCAAAATGGCGGTGCCTGCGTCGAGGTCGCCGACAACCTGCCCGGCGTCGTCGCCGTCCGGGACAGCAAGGACCCGACCGGCCCGACGCTCGCCTTCACCCCGGCAAGCTGGCGCGCCTTCGTCGCCGCCCACCACACCACCGACTGATCCCACCCCAGCGGGCCCGACAGGCGATGCCGCCCGCCAGCCGTCGGGCAGCCACGCCCGCCCGAGCCTGATGGGAATTCTTGATCGTCTGCAGGTCAGTGACTCGACACGCCGGAGCGGCAGTCACTGAGATGCAGACGATCAAGAGGCGGGGCCGCTGCCGGTCGGAACGGCCGTGGATGTGTGCCGTGGGCCGGGCGGTCATCGGATCCTCGCCGCGCTGGCCGGGCGCGTCCCACCTCACCCGGCGGCCGGGGCGCCTGATCGGGGCCGGAACAATGGGCGGGTGGATCTGGAGCAGCTGGCGGCGTTGCGTACCGCCGAGGGGTCGGCCGCGCTCGACGCGGCGGCTCGGGTGGCCGGCGGCGACCCGCTGGCCGCGGCGGCGGCGCTCCGCTCGGCCGGGGTGCCGGCCGGGTTGGCGGCGGCGGCGTTGACCCAGGCGGAGCTGCGCCGCAAGGCGGCCGGCAAGTTCGGGCCGGCGGCGGCCGGGATGTTCTTCACCCGGCCGGGCCTTGAGCAGGCCACCCGGCAGGTCGTCGCGCGCCGCCGCGCCCAGCGACTGCGCGCCGCCGGGGTGACGAGCCTGGCCGATCTCGGCTGCGGGCTGGGGGCCGACGCGCTCGCCGCCGCCCGCGAAGGCATCCGGGTGTACGGCGTGGAGGCCGACCCGGTCACCGCCGCGTTGGCCGAGGCGAACGCGCGGGCGGCGGGGCTGGCCGAGCTGTTCACCGTCGAGTGCGGCGACGCGACCGCGTTCGACGTGACCCGGGTGGCGGCGGTCTTCTGCGATCCGGCCCGCCGCCGGGCCGGCACCGGCCGCCGGATCTTCGACCCCAACTCGTACTCGCCGCCGTGGGACTTCGTGACCGGGCTGGTCGAACGGGTGCCGTACACGGTGGTGAAGGTCGCTCCGGGGCTCGACCACGCCCTCATCCCGGCCGGTGCCGAGGCCGAGTGGGTCAGCGTCGACGGCGACCTGGTCGAGGCGGCCCTCTGGTGTGGCCCGCTCGCCGGAACCCCCCGCCGCGCGACACTGTTGGTGGAAGGACACCGTGCGGCGGCCCACCAGCTCACCGGATCCGGAGCGGTGGACGCGCCCGTCGGGCCGGTGCGTCGCTTCGTGTACGACCCGGATGCGGCGGTGGTCCGCGCCCACCTGATCGCCGAGTTGGCCGCCGACCTCGACGCCACGCTGGCCGACCCGACCATCGCGTACCTCTACGCCGACGAGGCGGCGTCGACGCCGTACGCCCGCTGTCTGGAGGTGACCGACGTGCTGGCGTTCTCGCTCAAGCGGCTGCGTGCGCTGCTGCGGGAGCGCCGGGTCGGCCGGGTGGAGATCCTCAAGCGCGGCTCCGCGCTGGAACCCGAACGGCTCCGCCGCGACCTGCGGCTCAGCGGCGACCAGCCGGCGAGTCTGGTGCTGACCCGGGTGGCCGGGGCGCCGACGGTGCTGGTCTGCCGCCCGGTGAGCTGAGCCGGGCCGGAAGCCGCTGGCCCTCGGGCCGGGCCGGGGATTAGGTTGGCGAACATGGCGGGACGGGGTACGCCGGCGATGGCGCTGCTGGCGAAGCAGAAGATCAACCACCGCACCCACCCGTACGACGTCCCGGCGGACGCCCCCAACTACGGCGCGCTGGTCGCGGCCGTGCTCGGCGTGGCACCGGAACGGGTCTTCAAGACCCTGGTGACCGAGGTGGACGGCGTGCTCACCGTGGCGGTGGTGCCGGTCACCGGCGAGCTGGACCTCAAGGCTCTCGCCGCGGCAGCCGGCGGCAAGCGCGCCACGCTGGCCGAGCGGGTGGCGGCCGAGCGCGCCACCGGGTACGTACGCGGCGGCATCAGCCCGCTCGGGCAGCGCAAGCGCCTGCCCACGGTGCTCGACGCCTCCGCCCTGGACCATCCCACCGTGTACGTGTCGGCGGGCCGTCGTGGCCTCCAGGTCGAGCTGGCCCCGGCGGACCTGGTCGCCCTCACCGACGCCCGCACCGCTCCGCTCGCCACCGCCTGACCCGCCGAACGGCCCGGGCAAGGTCCACCAGAACTCCGCCGTCCCGGCACGCCCGCACCGCCGACCAGCCCGTTTGGCCCGCTGACGGGGCTGCCGTGGCCGGGACGTGGCGGCGGGGTGTCGGGGGCGTTGCTGAATTGTTACCGCCGACAACAAACTCATGGCCATCGCGCTCTTGTGCTGGAGTGTGACGCGGAATACGTTGCCGGGCACAACAAAACAACACCGACACCCTTTCCCCCACCATCGAAAGGACCCTGCACATGCGCAAGGGCTTCCTCGCCGTCGGCGCCGTGGGCCTGCTGGCCCTCGGCAGCATGACGGCCTGTGGTAACGAATCCGGCGGCGACCAGGCCGGCTCCGACAAGACCCCGAAGATCGGCGTGATCCTGCCGGACAGCAAGTCCTCGGCCCGCTGGGAGGGCGCGGACCGCAAGTTCCTCGAGGCGGCGTTCAAGGCCGCCGGGGTGGACTCGGTGATCCAGAACGCCCAGGGCGACAAGACCCAGTTCCAGACCCTCGCCGACCAGATGATCACGGACGGGGTCACCGTGCTGATGATCGTCAACCTCGACTCCGGCACCGGCAAGGCCGTCCTCGACAAGGCAAAGTCGCAGGGCGTCGCCACCATCGACTACGACCGCCTCACCCTCGGCGGCTCGGCGGA
>NZ_JBFBAO010000395.1:0-6074 GCF_040682255.1 Micromonospora sp. NPDC051296
CCGGCAATAGGGCGGTGGAGGCGAGGCGGGTCCTGGCCGAGGGTGGCAAGGCGGAGGAGGAGGCCATGCCGGTGTTGCATGGCCGACGGCGACAACGCCGCCAGCCGACGTGCCAGGGCGCGCCGCAGCCCCGCCAGTCCTATTGCCGGCCGCTCTAAGCGCAGGCACAGCCGGAAACCGTAGGGTGATCACCACGAGGCCACGACCTGGCGGGCCAGACAGGAGGAGACCGACGTGAAACTGCTCGTCACCGGCGGGGCCGGCTTCATCGGCAGCGTGGTGAGCCGGATGCTGCTCGACGCCGGTCACGAGGTGGTCGTCCTGGACGACCTGCGGACCGGCCACCGGGAGGCGCTCGCCCCCGACGCGACCCACGTCGAGGCCGGCATCCACGACGCGGCCCGGGTGCTCACCCCGCAGGCCGGCTTCGACGGCGTGCTGCACTTCGCCGCGCTGATCGCCGCCGGAGAGTCGATGGTCGCCCCGGAGCGGTACTGGCTCAACAACACCGTCGGCTCGCTGGCGCTGATCGACGCGGTCCGCGCGGCCGGCGTACCGCGCCTGGTCTTCTCCTCCACCGCCGCCGTCTACGGCAACCCGACCGAGCTGCCCATCCCGGAGACCGCCGTCAAGGCCCCGACCAACACGTACGGTGCCACCAAACTCGCCGTCGACATGGCCCTCACCTCCGAGGCGATCGGGCACAGCCTGGCCGCCGTCTCGCTGCGCTACTTCAACGTCGCCGGGGCGTACCTCGACGGCGACGTCGCGCTCGGCGAGCGGCACGACCCGGAGACCCACCTCATCCCGATCGCGCTCGAGGTGGCCGCCGAGCGACGGGAGAAGCTGCAACTCTTCGGCGACGACTACCCCACCGCCGACGGCACCTGCGTCCGCGACTACATCCACGTCGCCGACCTGGCCCGCGCCCACCTGCTCGCGCTCGACGCCGCCACCGCCGGCCAGCACCGCATCTACAACCTCGGCAACGGCAACGGCTTCACCAACCGGCAGGTGGTCGAGGTGGTCCGCGAGGTCACCGGCCATCCGGTGCCGGTCGAGGTGGCACCCCGCCGCGAGGGCGACCCCGCCGAGCTGGTCGCCTCCTCCGCGCTGGCCCGCGCAGAGCTGGGCTGGGAGCCGCGCAAGCCGACCCTGCACGACATGGTCGCCGACGCCTGGGCCTTCTACCGCACGCACGTGCCGGACCGGCCGTGACCGACCCGCACCGCGAAGTCGCCGGCCGGGCCGCCGCCGGCTTCCAGACGGTGTACGGCGAGCCGCCCGCCGGCCGCTGGGCCGCTCCCGGCCGGGTCAACCTGATCGGCGAGCACACCGACTACAACGACGGGTTCGTGCTGCCGTTCGCGCTGCCGCTGCGCACCGTCTCCGCCGCCGCGCCGCAGCCGGGCGACCGCTGGACCGTCTGGTCCGAACTGACCGGCGAGACGGTCGCCTTCGGCGCCGACGAGGTGGCCACCCCCGGCCGGGTCACCGGCTGGGCCGCGTACGTGGCCGGAGTGGTGTGGGCGCTGCGCGAGGCGGGCCACGCGGTGCCCGGGGCACGGCTGGCCATCGCCTCCGACGTGCCGCTCGGCGCCGGGCTGTCCTCCTCCGCCGCGCTGGAGGCCGCCGTACTCACCGCGCTGGTCGACCTCGGCGGGCTGGACCTGCCCACCGAGCACCAGCCCCGGCTGGCCCAGCGCGCCGAGAACCACTACGTCGGCGCGCCGACCGGGATCATGGACCAGTCGGCGGCGATCCGCTGCCGGGCCGGACACGCCCTCTTCCTCGACTGCCGCACCGAGCGAGTGGAGCACATCCCGTTCGACCTGGACCCCGCCGGCCTCGTCGTGCTGGTGATCGACAGCCGCGCCCCGCACCGGCACGTCGACGGGGAGTACCCGGCCCGCCGCGCCTCCTGCGAGAAGGCCGCGGCCCTGCTCGGCGTACCCGCACTGCGCGACGTGCCGGCCGCCGACCTCGACGACGCGCTGGCCCGACTGCCCGACGACGACGTCCGCCGCCGGGTGCGGCACGTGGTCACCGAGAACCAGCGGGTGCTGGACACCGTCGCGCTGCTGCGCTCGGGACAGGCCCGCCAGATCGGGCCGCTGCTCACCGCCTCGCACGCCTCCATGCGCGACGACTTCGCCATCACCGTGCCCGAGGTGGACACCGCCGTCGATGCCGCGCTCGCCGCCGGTGCGCTCGGCGCCCGGATGACCGGCGGCGGCTTCGGCGGCTGCGTACTGGCCCTGGTGCAGGCCGACCAGGCCGACCGGGTGGCCACCGCCGTCATGGCCGCGTACGCCGAACGCCGCTTCACCGCCCCCGGCCTCACCACCGCCACCCCGTCCCCCGGCGCCACCCGCCTCCCCTGACCTCCACCCCCAGCGGTGATCAAGGGATTCCGGTCAGGTACCGCGTGCCCCCTGACCGAAACCCCTTGATCAACCAGGAGACCCGGGTGGGGTTAGGGGGTTTCGACGATCATGGCGGCGGCTACGGTGCGGTTGGTGGTCTCGTCGATGATGATGAAACCGCCGGTGGTGCGGTTGCGGCGGTACTCGTCGGCGAGCAGCGGGACGGTGGTGCGGAGTCGCACCCGGCCGATCTCGTTGAGGCGCAACTCGGTCGCCGACTCGTCGCGGTGCAGCGTGTTGATGTCGAGGCGGTAGTGCAGGTCACGCACGATCGCCCGGGCCGCGCGGGTGGTGTGCTTGATCGCGTACTTGCCGCCGACCTGCAACGGGCGGGTCTCGTCCATCCAGCAGACCATCGCCTCGATGTCCTGCGCGACCGCCGGCGCGTTGTTCGGCCGGCAGATCAGGTCACCCCGGGAGATGTCGATCTCATCTTCCAGACGTACCGTCACCGACATCGGCGGGAACGCCTCCGCGACCGGCCCGTCGGCGGTCTCCACCGCGGCGATCCGGCTGGTGAAGCCCGACGGCAGCACCATCACCTCGTCGCCCGGCTTGAGCACACCGGAGGCCACCTGACCGGCGTAGCCCCGGTAGTCGGTGACCGTGGTCGACTGCGGACGGATCACGTACTGCACCGGGAACCGGACGTCGACCAGGTTCCGGTCGCTGGCGATGTGCACCCGCTCCAGGTGGTGCAGCAGCGCCGGCCCCTCGTACCAGGGCATGTTCTCCGAGCGGGTGACGATGTTGTCGCCCTGAAGCGCGGAGATCGGCACCACGGTCAGATCCGGCACGTCCAGCTTCGCGGCGAACGCGGTGAACTCGTCGGCGATCCGCTCGAAGACCTCCTGCGAGAAGTCGACCAGATCCATCTTGTTGACGCAGAGCACCAGGTGCGGCACCCGCAGCAGGGAGCAGAGGAAGGCGTGCCGGCGGGACTGCTCGACCAGGCCCTTGCGGGCGTCCACCAGGATCAGCGCCAAATCGGCCGTGGAGGCGCCGGTGACCATGTTCCGGGTGTACTGGATGTGCCCCGGGGTGTCGGCGATGATGAACTTGCGCCGGGGCGTGGCGAAGTAGCGGTACGCCACGTCGATGGTGATGCCCTGCTCCCGCTCGGCCCGCAGGCCGTCGGTGAGCAACGCCAGGTTGGTGTACTCGTCGCCCCGGGCCGCGCTGACCGCCTCCACGGCGGCCAACTGGTCCGTGAACAGCGACTTCGTGTCGTACAGCAGCCGACCGATCAGGGTCGACTTGCCGTCGTCGACGCTACCGGCGGTGGCGAAGCGCAGCAGGTCCATCCGCCGCGCCGTCGCCTCCGGAGCGGCTGGCGCGAACGTCTCGGTGGTCATCAGAAGTAGCCCTCCCGCTTGCGGTCCTCCATCGCGGCCTCGCTGACCCGGTCGTCACCCCGGGTCGCCCCACGCTCGGTGATCCGGGTCGCGGCGACCTCCTCGATGACCTTCTCGACCGTGTCCGCGTCCGAGCGGACCGCCGCCGTGCACGAGGCGTCGCCCACCGTGCGGTACCGCACCTGGGCCTTGAACCGCTCCTCCCCGGCCCGGGCCGGCAGGAACTCGTTGACCGCGTAGAGCATCCCGTCGCGCTCGACCACCTCACGCTCGTGCGCGTAGTAGATCGACGGAAGCTCGATCCGTTCCCGGGCGATGTAGTGCCAGACGTCCAGCTCGGTCCAGTTGGACAGCGGGAAGACCCGAATCGACTCGCCCGGGTGGTGCCGGCCGTTGTAGAGCGCCCACAGCTCCGGCCGCTGGTTCTTCGGATCCCACTGGCCGAACTCGTCGCGGAAGCTGAACACCCGCTCCTTGGCCCGAGCCTTCTCCTCGTCCCGCCGGGCCCCGCCGAAGAGCGCGTCGAACCGGTGCTTCTCCACCGCGTCGAGCAGCACCGGCGTCTGGATCCGGTTGCGCATCCCGTCGGCCGACTCCCGGACCAGCCCGCTGGCCAGGGCCTCCGGCACGCTGGCCACCACCAGGTTCAGGCTCAGCTCGGCGACCCGCCGGTCGCGGTACTCCAGCACTTCGGAAAAGTTGTGACCGGTGTCGACGTGCATCACCGGGAACGGGATGTGGGCCGGAGCGAAAGCCTTCTGCGCCAACCGGAGCATGACGATCGAGTCCTTGCCACCGGAGAACAGCAGGACCGGCCGCTCCATCTCGGCGACCACCTCGCGCATCACGAAGATGCTCTCCGCCTCCAGCGCGTCGAGATGGGTCACCTGATACGCCGCGGTGGCGGTCATGACACGGGCTCGATTCGCTCGCTCATCCGGCTTTCCAGACCTTTCCGGTCGGGGATGTCAGAAAGTAGCGCCAGGCTACCCGCAATGCCGGTGCAGCGCTGCAAGCAACCGGCTGGCGAGATCCTTGCGGCACACCAACAGATCAGGCAGACGCGGATCCGCCTCGTTGTATTTCAGCGCAGAACCGTCGATCCGGGAAGCGTGCAGCCCGGTGGCCGTCGCCACAGCCACCGGCGCCGCCGAATCCCACTCGTACTGCCCGCCGGCGTGGATGTACGCGTCCACCTCGCCGGTGACCACCGCGGCGATCTTCGCCCCGGCCGAGCCCATCGGCACCAACTGCGCCCCGACCTCCTCGGCGAGATCGGTCAGGAACACCGGCGGCCGGCTCCGGCTGGCAGCCAGCCGGATCCGCCGGGCACCGACCCCGGTCGCCGCCTCCGCCGTCATCGGCGGATACCCCGGCGGGTAGTCCGTACCCAGCACCCGGTGCTGGGCCGGCAAGCCGACCGCACCGGCGATCAGACCGTGCGGCGTCGGCGCGTTGCGCGCCCAGAGCGCCACATGCACCGCCCAGTCCGCGCGCCCCTCCTCGCTGAACTCCCGCGTACCGTCCAACGGGTCGACGATCCACACCCGGTCCGCGGTCAACCGGGAGACCGCAGCGGCGTTCACCTCGGCCGCCCACGCCAGCCGGGAACCCTCGTCCTCCTCGGAGAGCACCGCGTCACCCGGACGCCACTTCGCCAGCTCGGTCCGGATCAGGTCGTGCGAAACCTTGTCACCCGCCGACTTCAACGCACCGGGATCGGCGAACCCCATCTCCGCCCGCAGGCCCACCAGCGCCTGACCGGCCCGATCCGCCAACCAGCGCGCGAACGCACCGTCGATCATCGGTGGACTGCTCATGCTCCCGCTCCCGTCGCCACGACCCGCGTACGCCGAGCAGCCGGCCCCGCCCGGCCACCGAACCCGCAGACTACCGGTCCGGCCGGCACGGCTCGCCCGTCAGCCCCCGTGATAGAGGTTCTGCGTCGGCTCCACACCCCGGGTGACCACGGACTCCACCACGTCGGCGGCCCGGTCCACCAGAAAGTCCAACTCCTTGCGCTCCACCGAACCGAAATCCGACAGGACGTAGTCCGCCGGATCCTGCCGCCCCGGCGGCCGACCGACCCCGAACCGCACCCGCACGTAGTCCTTCGTGCCCAGCGACTTCGACATCGACCGCAGGCCGTTGTGCCCACCCTCGCCCCCGCCGCACTTCACTCGCAGCTGGCCGTAGCCGATGTCCAGCTCGTCGTGCACCGCGATCACCTGGCCCGGCGACACCTTGTAGAACTGCGCCAGGCTGGCCACCGGCCCGCCGGAGAGATTCATGT
>NZ_JBFBAO010000396.1:0-6069 GCF_040682255.1 Micromonospora sp. NPDC051296
CGGGACTCGTCACCGGGTCACCTCACTGACCCAGGGGTGACGCGCGGGGCGGGGCGTGGGGTCCGGGCCGGTTGATTTTCCGCCCCGCCGCCGGAGGCGGGCGGGGCGGCGGCTCCGCAGGAGCCGTTTACCGCGCCCCGGCCCGCGCCGCGCGGAGCGCCTTGATCTAGTACAGGCCAATTCGGCAACAGATCACAGGAAGCGCTCCGAGTCGACCACGCCGGCACGAACACAACACCCACCCCGGCCGCCGTCGTCCGGCGTCACCTTCGGGGGATCGCTGCGGCTCATCCGCGTCTGACGCTGGCTGCCCTGTCTGCTCCGCGCGTGGTCGCCTGCCAACCCTCTCCTACATCGGCGCCGCGGCTTCCTCATGGCCTGACCCGCTCGGGCTCTCCCCTCGCCCGTTCCCACCACTTCACCCACCACCCGATTAGCACATCTGTACGATCACCGAATGGCGAGGGAGCTGGTCACGCGCTGGTGGAACGGAACGTGGGGCCGGCTAACTCGGCGTGACGTGTGGCTCGCCCGCGAGGTCCGTTGGCACGTCGTCGCCAGGGCCGGCGACTCCGAGACAGGCAAGGTTCTCCGCTGGGAGTTCGACACCGAGGACGAGGCCAGGCAGCTGGCCACGCGTCTCGTGAAAGCCGATGGCGGCAAGTGGCGCGAGATCACCGGCAACGCTACAACGAAACCGCCCGAATGACTCACCGCGGCTTGCCCTGCACACCCTGGTCCAGGAGCGCTTGGGCTATCTGGCGCATCGACGTGACCACCGCGTCCGCGCCCGCCGCATGGAACGCTGCTACCTTCGCTGGCTTGTTCGCGTACCCAATCACACGGGCGCCTGCGGCTTTGGCTCCTTCGATGTCCGAGAGTGAGTCGCCAACCAACACACACAGCGCCGGGACGATCCCAAGGGATACCGATGCGTCGAAGATGGGCGCAGGGTTCGGCTTCATGCGCGAAGGATCGGCGTACGCCCGGCCGACAGTCTTGGCGACATGCCGGCTCAGTCGGTGCTCCCTCAGATAGGTCTCCACTGCCTGCGGTGAGTTGTTGCTGACCACCGCGATCGGCAGGTGCAGCTGGCGTGCAGCCACGATTACCTCCCGGCCATAGGCAGTGGGTTCCGCAGTCGATGCCGCCCTCACCTCTGCTGCGATCAGGGCCTCTTCGACAACGCGGGTTAGCTCCTGATTCGTCAAGCTGCCGGTCCGCCTCAGGACCTCTAGCGGGTCCGCTTCTTCGGACAGGTCATCCATGATTGCCGCGCCCTGGCTCGCCAGCAGATCTAGCAGCTCCGTCGCAACCTGTGGGGCCGGGTAGTTGGCAAAGATGCTGCACACCGGGCCGTCGAAGTCGAGCAGCAGGGCGCGGGCATCGCGGCACAACTGCTCAAGGTCGGCGGTCATCCTTCGTACCGATAGGCGATCGTCGTCCACAGGGAGTCGAACCACTGGCGGGATGCCTCCACAAACTGGGTGCCGTGAGAGGTGCCGTCGTCGGTGACGGCGTAGTGGAAGAGCGGGACGTCCTTGCCCATAAGGTCGTAGATGGCTGTGGGCTCGCCCTTGATGGTGACGGTCCGTTCGACGGCGGGGTAGAACCCGAAGAACACCTCTTCGCCGTTGAGTACGTAGAGCTTGAACTGTGGGGAACCGCGGTGCATCCGCACCTCAACCGTGGCCGAGCGGATCAAGCCCAGGTCGCCTAGCTCCGTGACCTGGTCAACGATGCCATCGGCGGCCCTGCGGGTGATGCGGTTGGCTCGCTCTCGTACGGCCGGGTCGTCGGACTGTGTCTCGGCCCTAGCGGGCAGCGCCATGGGAACTGACATGTCGGAGACCAGTACGCGCACCGCGATCGTTTCCGGAGCGAGGCGACCAACGCGGACCTTGTCCAGTACTTCGGCAAGTGCATCCCGCAGTGTCTCGCCGGAGAAGCCGGCGAAGTCGATCGTGACGTGAGGCCGCTCGAACGCGGCTTCGATGTGGGGTCGTAGCTCCACTGCCCGCTGCGTCTGGGCTCGGACGAAGGCGCCGCTGCCTTGCCTGGTGATAATGAGGCGCTCCGAGCGGAGTAGTTCTAGTGCTCGCTTGACGGTCTCCCGTGCGACTCCATAGCGGGAAGCGAGTTCGGGCTGCGACGGCAGCTTGTCGCCGGGCGCCAGTCGGCGCGTGAGGATCGCGGCCCGGAGCTTGTTTGCGATCTGCTGTGACGCCTGCTTCGGGTCATCGGGGTCAAGTTTCCCCAGGTAGTCCAGGTTTTCGGCCACAAGCCAAGGATACCCCTGGCTAGCCAAGCCAGGAAACTCCGACCCAAACTCTTGACCTGGCTAGCCAAGCGCCCCTAGTCTCGACATCAAGCCACTTGGCTAGCCAGGCACCCCAAGCCTGGTGCCTCGTTTCGGCCGGAACCGTCCGGCCGAGCAGGAAGCGCCTAGCGCTGAAGGAGAAACGATGGCTCTTCGTGGTGGTACTCGGTTCTCGGTTCCGTTCGAGGCGGTCTTCCCGCACGGCGCGGTGTTCGTGCCGGACTCGATCGCGGAGGCACAGGACTTCAACGAGGCGACCCGGCAGCGGACGCCGGCTAAGGACAAGGTGACGGGTCAGCGGGTGTGGCAGTGCCGGGTGATGGACATGGACCCGGAGTTGGGTGCCCGATCGCGTGAGGTGTCGATCAAGGTCCTGGCGGACCACCAGCCGGTTCCGCCGGTGGGTCCGTTCCAGCCGGTGGAGTTCGAGGGCCTGACCGTGACGCCGTACGTCGGGTCGAACGGCCGGTTGGCGTTCTCCTACCGGGCGACCGCGCTGGTCGCGCCGAAGACCCTGGCCGAGACGCGCGGTAAGGCCGCCTGATGGCCTCCGTGACGGCGGGCGTGCACATCGACGCCGACACCGAACTGTCGTTCCGGTCCCACCCGGACGAGAACCGGATCGTGCTCAAGCTGGGCGAGCTTGGCAACAACGTGGCCGTGTTCCTGCCTCGTGCCGAGATCGACCGGTTGGCCGGTGTGCTGGCCAACGCGCGTGAGTCCCTGTCGGTCCCGTTGGCTGCGGCCTCCTGACTGCCTCTGTCGTCACCGGCTCATCACCCGGTGGCGGTGGTGGCGGCCAGATCGTCTGGCGGCTGGAAAGGAGTACCCGTCATGGGTCTGTTCGGGGGTAGGAAGCCGGAGCCGGTCCGCCGTGACCAGGTGATGAAGCTGATCAACCTGGGGATGAAGGAAACGGACGCCGCTGATCGGGACATCGACAGCCCGGAGTTCGACACGGCCAAGGCCGCGTTCGAAACCGCCTTGGGCAAGGCGACCCCGGCGGAGAAGGCCGCCGCGATCGACGCGCTCAGGCGGCACGGCTACTGACCCACCGTTGGGGTGACTGGTGTCGCCGTGCGCCGAGCTTCAACTTGCGGGTTCGGCGTGCGGGGCGAGGTCAGTCAGCCGACTGGCTGAAAAGGGTGGCCCGCCGAGAGTTGCACCTCCCGGCGGGCCGGTCGGCAGGACTCAGGAGGTCCCACCGATGGCCAAAGGTACTCGCCCGCCTTCGTGTACGTGCAACAACTCGGGCGCGTGTGGCTACTGCCCCCGCATCGCGGTGACCGCGACCAGGCAGGGACAGGTGTCAGGCGCTGGCCGGTCCGGCAAGGCCGGTCTCGACGCGGCGGCTCGTATCGAGCGCCGCCACAAGTAACACCAACTGATTGATGGCGCGGGGCGGTCTCGGCCCTAGGAAAGCTCGACCGCCCCGCTGCCCTCCAAAACCCCTGTCGGCCTGGAAGGGCGGTCTCATCATGCCAACTGTTCTGGACTGGCGTCGTTCCGGCGGTGCCGGCGAGCCGGTCCCGTGCGTGCTCTGCGGGAAGCCGGCGATCTGCCGCAGCCCGAAGGGCACCCCGGTACACAAGGTCTGCGCGGAAACGTGGATCGACCAGCAGACCCGCAAGGCGGTGGCGTAATGCGCGCCCCGCTGGTCAACTTCCGCCGCTTCCAGATCTCCGCCCCGTGGCCGCTGGTCTGGACCGTCACCGCCCTGTTCCTGCTCGCCGGCCTCACCGGCCTCGCGGTCCGGCTGCTGGTGGCCGCGGTCCGACACTGGCGAGCCTGGCCCGCCGTCGCCCTGGTCCTGCTCGCCGTCGACACCTACCGCTCCCACGGCTGGTGGCCTCACCTCCTGGTCCTGCTCGTCGCCGCCGCTACGGCCGCCGTCTGGTGGTGGCGCGGTCGGGACTCGTTCCACCGCCTGGTCGTGCTCCGCGCGGTGACGCTGTGGCGGCGGCTGTGGGTGTACCGCAGGCAGTGGCACGAGGTCATGTCCCTGTGCGGCCTAGTGAAGAAGTACGACGGCGGGGAGAAGCTGCCGCGGCTGTTGTCGGTGCGCTGCTCGTACGCCACCGATGAGCTGGTGCTGCGGATGCCGAAGGGCCAGAACCCGGAGGTCTACCACAAGGCGGCCCGGGACCTCGCGTACTCGTTCGGCACCCGGCACTGCCGCGTGTTCTCCGGCCGCCGACAGGCACCCCCGGACCGTACGGGACGTCTCGCGTGGCTGCTGCGTCTGGTGGATCGGGTGCGGTTCCGGGACCGGCCCCGCCACGTCTGGCTGGTGTTCATCCGCCGCGATCCGCTGACCCGCGTCGTCGCCCCGCTGCCCGTGCCCGTCCGGCCGGACTTCACCGCCCTGCCGCTGGGGCTGCGGGAAGACCTCGCCACCTACTGCCTTCGCCTCCTCGCCACCCACGTCCTGATCGGTGGAGCGACGCGGATGGGCAAGGGCTCGGTCATCTGGTCCCTGCTCCGCGCTCTGGCGGCCGGTATCCGGTCGGGTCTGGTGCGGGTGTGGGCGATCGACCCGAAGGGCGGCATGGAGCTGTCCATCGGTCGGGCGTTGTTCTCTCGGTACGTCGATGACGACTGGTCCCGCATGGCTGACCTCCTGGACGACGCCGTGACCCGGATGCGCGCCCGTCAGAAGGCGTTGCGGGGCAAGGTGCGGGTGCACACGCCGACCACGGATGAGCCGCTGATCGTCGTGGTGATTGACGAGATCGCCGCGCTGCTGGCGTTCCTGCCCGACAGCGACATCCGCCAACGCATCACCCAGGCGCTGGGACTGCTGCTGACCCAAGGTGCCGGGTTGGGTGTGCTGGTCGTCGCCGCGACCCAGGACCCGCGTAAGGAAGTCGTCTCGGTCCGGGACTTCTTCCCCACCCGCATCGCCCTCGGCCTCACCGAACGTGCTCACGTCGACCTGCTACTCGGTGACGGTGCCCGCGACCGCGGAGCACTCGCCGACCAGATCCCCCTGTCGGCCAAGGGCGTCGCCTACGTCCTGCTGGACGGCCAGCCTGAGCCGGCGCGGGTGCGGTTCTCCTTCCTGCCCGACGACGTGATCCGGGACATGGCGGCCACCTTCCCCGCCCCGCCGGAGATCCAGCCCGAACCAGCCCCAGCCCCGGCCCCGGCTCCGGCGCCGCGCAGCAACGGCAACGGCAACGGCAACGGCAACGGGCGGCACACCTATCGGCCGACCCCGCCGAAGCAGGCCGCGCCGCTGCTACCGCCGTCACTGCTGAACGCCCTGGACCCCACCAACGGGAGTGACCCGCGATGACCACCAACGAGCTGCCCGAGTCGGCCCCGGTGCGGATGCCCTACGCCGACGAACCCGACCCCACCGCGCCGGAGCCGCGCCGCTTCTACCGGCTGCGCGCCCCGCACGTCGACAAGGCGTCGGTGCCGGTCACGGTCCGGGTCACCCCCGACGCAGACCTGTACGTCGCGGTCGGCTCCGGCCGCCGCCGCATGTACCTGACCCCCAACGAGGCGTGGGCGCTGTGGCGCTGCCTCTCCGAAGCCATCGCCTCCACCGGCGAACCGCCGGAGTGGATCCGCGTCCACATCACCCCCACCCACCGCTGACCTGGCTGCTTGGAGCTTCCCTGATGCGTACCCGTCGACTCGCCCGCCGGCCCATCCGCCGTATCTGCCTCGACCTGTCCCACACCGACCCCGACCAGCACTGCGTGTACTGCGCGCCCGACACCCAGGCCGGCGACATCATC
>NZ_JBFBAO010000397.1:0-6052 GCF_040682255.1 Micromonospora sp. NPDC051296
TCGAGGTAGGCGTGGTTGCCGGGGGAGAGGATCTCTTTGGCGCCCCGGCGTACCGAGTCGGCGGTGACCGGGTCGTCGCCGCTGGTACCCCACTGCCTTGGCGGGTCCGGACTCGCGACTGCCCGAAGCCCCGGTGCGGTCCGCGGTACCGCACCTCCCGGGAGCCGGTGCCGCGAAACACCCGCCCCGAGGGGTTGGAACGAACGTTCGAGGCAATCGAACACTCGTTCTAACTGCTGCTGACAGTACACCCTCCCACCGACGAAAATGCAACGTGTGGCGCGCCGGTACCTCGCGCGGGAGACCGGACGCCGCCCTTTCGCCGGGCGCGGCGTGGCCGGGTGCGCCCGGTCGCCCGCGTACCGGGAAGAATGGCGGCATGCAGTCACATCCGAACGTACGGGCGGTGCAGGACGCGCTTGACGGCGCGGACGCCCGGAACGGCTCCGGCACGCCCGCCACGGTCCGCCTGCTGCCCGACGCGGTACACACCGCCGCGGCCGCCGCCGAAGCGCTCGGTGTCGATGTCGGCGCCATCGCCAACTCGCTCGTCTTCGACGCCGACGGGGCGCCGTTGCTGGTGCTCACCTCCGGCGCGCACCGGGTGGACACCGCCGGCCTGGCCGCCCGGCTCGCCGTCACCCGGCTGCGCCGGGCCACCCCGCAGTTCGTCAAGGAGCACACCGGCCAGGTGATCGGTGGGGTCGCCCCGGTGGGTCACCCGCAGCCGCTGCGCACGCTGGTGGACACCGCCCTGGACAAGTACGACGAGATCTGGGCCGCCGGTGGCGTGCCGCAGGCGGTCTTCCCCACCACGTACGCCGAACTGCTGCGGGTCACCGGCGGAACCCCGACCGACGTGGCGTGAGCGAGCGAAGCGAGCGAACCATCGGGCACAGCAGCATGGCGCCTCGCGCCGTCGGGGAGCGAAGCGAGGCGACGGCGTGAGCGAGCGAAGCGAGCGAACCATCGGGCACAGCAGCATGGCGCCTCGCGCCGTCGGGGAGCGAAGCGAGGCGACGGCGTGAGCGAGCGAACCGTCCCGGAGTTGGTCACCCTGCACGTGTGGCGGATCCCCCGGACGGCCCTGCCCCGGGCGCTGGCCCGGATGGCACTCGACCCGCGCCGGCTGCGCGCCCTGCCCGGCGTACGGTTCGGCAAGCTGCTCGGCACCGGGACCGGCACCGGCTTCGGGCCGGGCGACGCCGACCCGACCCGCTGGGCGGCGCTGACGGTGTGGGACTCCCCCGCCACGGCCACCCGGTTCGCCGACTCACCGGTGGGGCGGGCCTGGTCCGGCCTCGCCCGGACGAGCGTCCGGCTCGACCTGCGGCCGCTGACCAGCCGGGGCGAGTGGTCCCGACGCCGGCCGTTCGGCGATCCCGCGGGCGGCCCGGCCGCCGGCCCGGTGCTGGCCCTGACCCGGGCCCGGCTACGCCCGGCGCGGGCACTCACCTTCTGGCGGGCGGTCCCGCCGGTCGCCGCCGCCCTGCACGCCGCGCCCGGTCTGCTGGCCCGCTTCGGTATCGGCGAGGCACCGCTGGGCTGGCAGGGCACGGTGAGCGTGTGGCGAGACCCCGCGGACCTGATGGCGTTCGCGTACCGTCACCCGGAGCACCGGGCCGCGATCACCCGGACCCCGACCGAGCGGTGGTACGCGGAGGAACTCTTCGCACGGTTCGAGGTGCGTGACGTGATCGGTGACCGGACGGTACTGGGGTGGGTCGCCGACGGCGATCCGGCGAAGGGTGGGCGGGCATGAGGTTGGTGCGGTGGACACCGGACGATCTCCTCCGGCGGCTGGACGACGTGGTGGCCGTCTACGGCGAGGCCATGGGCTACCGCGCCGACCTGCTGGAGGCTCGTCGCGGCTACATCGCCACCCACGTCCGCCGGCCCGGCTTCCGCGCCGTCGCCAGCCTGACCACCGAGGGCCACCTGGCCGGCTTCGGCTACGGCTACCTCGGCGGGCCCGGCCAGTGGTGGCACGACCAGGTCTGGCGGGCGCTGGATCCGGCCACCCGGCAGCGCTGGCTGACCGACTGCTTCGAGGTGGTCGAGCTGCACGTACGGCCACCGGCCCAGGGCCACGGCCTGGGCGCCGGGCAACTGCGCGCCCTGCTCACCACGGCCGAGGGCACGACCACGCTGCTGTCCACGCCGGAGGCCGACGAGCACACCTCGCGCGCCTGGCGGTTGTACCGCCGGTTCGGCTTCGTCGACATCCTGCGCGATTTCCGCTTCCCCGGCGACGAACGCCCGTTCGGGGTGCTCGGCCGGGACCTGCCCCTGCCGGCACCGGGGCCACCGCCGCCGCCCGCCGGGTCATGACCGGCGGCACACCGGCCCGGCTGGCCCGCGGCTACCCGTGGGCGCTGCTGGCCCTGCTGGTGCTGGCCCAGATCTGCTACCCGCTGACCGGCGGGCCGACCCGGGCCCGGCTGACCGTGGCCACCGTGGTGCTCGGCTACCTGCTCTCGGTCGGTCACGCGCTGGCCAGCCGGGGGCCGCGTACGGCGGTGACGCTGGTCGCGGTGGCCACCGGCGGCGGGTTCGCCATCGAGGCGCTCGGCGTGGCCACCGGCTTCCCGTTCGGCAGCTACGACTACTCCGGCCAGCTCGGCCCGAAGCTGGCCGGAGTGCCACTGATCATCCCGCTGGCCTGGACGTGGATGGCCTGGCCGGCCTGGCTGGTGGCGACCCGGCTCACCACCGGGCCGCCGATCCGCACGCCGGGCACCGGCCACAACGGGCTGCTGGGCGGCGCGTCGGCCGGTCGCACCGCCAGGCCACCAGCCGGTACGGCGGCGCGGTGGCGGTGGCCGGGGCGGATCGCGGTGGCCACCGTCGGGTTGGCCGCCTGGGACCTCTTCCTCGACCCGCAGATGGTGGCCGAGGGCCACTGGGTGTGGCGGGAGGCCACCCCGGCGCTGCCCGGCCTGCCCGGCGTCCCGATCAGCAACTACCTGGGCTGGCTGCTGTTCGCGGTGCTGGTGATGGCCGCGCTGCGCCCGCTCGCCGGGCCCGCCGTGGCGGTCACCGACGCCCGCGACCACCCGATGTACGCGCTCTACCTGTGGACGTACGGCTCCAGCGTGCTGGCCCACGCGGTCTTCCTCGACCTGCCCGCCTCGGCGCTGTGGGGTGCGGCCGGCATGGGGGTGGTAGCGGTGCCGCTGGCGGTGACGCTGCGGCGGTCCCGCCGGGCCCGCGACAGTGCCACCGGGACGCCACGCACGCCGGTCGACGTCGCCGCATGACCGGGCCCAGCGGAGCGCCGGCATGAGCCCGCCGCTGGTCGCGCTGGTCACGTTGGGCGTGCTCGCCGTGCTGGCCGCGCACACGGTGGTCAACGCCGGCCGGTGGCTGCGCCGCCCGGCCGGCGACCCGGTGACGATCACCGAACGGGTGGCGGTGCTGCTGCCGTTGCGCGACGAGGCCGCCCGGGTCACCCCGTGCCTGCGGGCCCTGCTCGCCCAGCGCGGCGTGCCCGGGCTGCGCGTCATGGTGCTCGACGACGGCTCCGGCGACGGCACCGCCGACGTGGTCCGCGCGGTGGCGGCTGGCGATCCGCGGGTCACCCTGCTCACCGGCGCCGCCCCGCCACCGGGCTGGCTGGGCAAGCCGCACGCCTGTTGGCAGTTGGCCACCCGCGCCGACCCGTCGGCCACCGTGCTGGTCTTCGTGGACGCCGACGTGCTGCTCGGCCCGTACGCCGTGGCGGCGGCGGTGACCGAGCTGCGGGCGGCCGGGGCGACGCTGCTGTCGCCGTACCCCCGGATCGTGGTGCGGACGGCGGCCGACCGGCTGGTGCAGCCGCTGTTGCAGTGGCTGTGGCTGACCTTCCTGCCGCTGCGCGCGATGGAGCGCTCACCGCGGCCGTCGCTGGCCGCGGCCGGCGGACAGTTCCTGGTCGTGGACCGGGCCGGCTACCTGCGGGCCGGTGGACACGCGGCGGTCGCCGACCGGGTGCTGGAGGACATCGAGCTGGCCCGGGCGGTGAAGCGCTCGGCCGGCCGGATCACCCTGGTCGACGGCTCCCGGCTGGCCTCCTGCCGGATGTACGAGACCTGGCCGCAGCTGCGCGACGGCTACAGCAAGTCGCTCTGGGCCTCGTTCGGCCACCCGATCTCGGCCGCCGTGGTGGTGACCCTGCTGCTCCTGCTCTACACCGCGCCCCCGCTGGTCGCCGTCGCCGCGCTGCTCGCCGGCGCACCGGCGGTGGCCGGGGCGGCCGTGCTGGCGTACCTGCTAGGGGTGGCCGGACGGGTGGTCAGCGCCCGGGCCACCGGAGGGCGGGCCTGGCCCGACGCGCTGAGCCACCCCGTGTCGGTCGCGGTCCTCGGATGGCTGACCCTGCGGTCGTACCATCTGCGCAAGCGGCGACGCCTGACCTGGCGCGGCCGTCCGGTCGGCTAGGGCCTGGGAGGACGCGGCATGGCGCGGATCGTGGTCGTCGGCGCCGGGGTGGGTGGGCTGGCCGTCGCGGCCCGGCTGGCCGTCACCGGGCACCAGGTGACCGTCCTCGAACGGGCCGGCACGGTCGGCGGCAAGCTCGGACGGCACACCCGCGACACCCCGGCGGGCTCGTTCCACTTCGACACCGGCCCCAGCCTGCTCACCCTGCCCGAGGTCTTCCACGAGCTGTTCGAGGCGACCGGGGCGAAGCTCGACGAGTACCTCGACCTGGTGCCGCTGGACCCGATCGTGCGGCACGTCTTCCCCGGCGGCGGCCCGGTGCTCGACTCCTGCGCCGACCCGGCGGAATTCACCGCCCGGGTCGGTACGGCCCTCGGCGACCGGGCCGCCGCCGACTGGCAGCGGCTGTGGCGGCGCGCCGCACGGGTGTGGCGGGCCTCCGAACACGACATCCTGCGCCGCCGCGTCGACTCCCCCCGCGACCTGGCCCGGCTGGCCTGGCGGCTGGGCGACCTGGCCGCGATCCGGCCCGGGCAGAGCCTGCGCGGGTTGGGCCGGGCCCAGCTGTCCGACCCTCGGCTGCGGATGCTGCTGGACCGGTACGCCACCTACACCGGCGCCGACCCGCGCCGCGCGCCGGCCGCGCTGGTCGCCGTCCCCTACGCCGAGCTGGCCTTCGGCGGCTGGTACCTGCGCGGCGGGCTGGGCACCCTCGCCGACGCGCTGCTGTCCCGCTGCCTGGACCTGGGGGTGGTGGTGCGCACCGGCGCCGCGGTGACCCGGATCGACGCCGCGGGCGGCCGGGTGCACGGGGTACGCGTCGCCGGCCAGACCGCTCCGATCCCCGCCGACGTGGTGGTGGCCAACGTGGACGCGCTCACCGTCTACCGGGACCTGCTGCCCGACCCGCGCCGGCTGGCCGCGCTCACCGACCGCAGCCTGGCCGGTTTCGTGCTGCTGCTCGGCGTACGCGGGGACTCCGGACTGGCCCATCACAACGTCTTCTTCCCGCGCGACTACGACGCCGAGTTCGACGCGGTCTTCGGCGACCCGGGGCGGGGGGTGCGGGCCCGACCGGCGGCCGACCCGACGGTCTTCGTCACCGTCGCCGACGACCCGGCGATCCGCCCGACCGGGCACGAGGCATGGTTCGTGCTGGTCAACGCCGCCCGCCAGGGCACCGCTGCGGGGGCGGTCGACTGGCGCCGGCCGGGGCTGGCCCAGGCGTACGCCGATCGGATCCTCGACGTGCTGGCCGAACGCGGCGTGGACGTCCGCGACCGGCTGGTGTTCCGCGACGTCCGCAGTCCCGCTGACCTGGCCAGCGCGACCGGTACGCCGGGCGGAGCGATCTACGGTACGGCCGGCGGGCTGCTCCGCCCGGCCAACCGGGGCCCGGCCCACGGTCTGTGGCTGGTCGGCGGTTCCAGCCATCCGGGCGGCGGGCTGCCGATGGTGGCCCTCTCCGCGCAGATCGTCGCCGACGAGATCGGCCCGGCCTGGTAGGTGTAAGGAAGGGCCCCTTCTTAACGCCTCGTGGGCGGATTCGAGGGGTCGTTGCAACATGGTGGTCTAGCCGGTGACGGCTAGGAGCTTAGCGAGACGTTCGGCTGGGGTGTCCCAGCCGAGCGTT
>NZ_JBFBAO010000398.1:0-6045 GCF_040682255.1 Micromonospora sp. NPDC051296
GGTGGTGCTGCTCATGGCTGCTCCTCGATCGGGGACACCAACAATCAAGACCGTATCAGATAGTCTCGTGCAGAACTATCTATCCCGGGAGCATCAAAGAACGGCCGGCGACGCGGCGTGTGCCGCGCCCCCGACCGTTGAGCGATGACCGGGTCAGCAGACCGAACCGGACCCCCCGCACGCTCCTCCGCCGGAGAGCCGCCCACCGACCAGGTGTTGGATCGCCCGCAGGAACACCTCACGCTCGGATTCCGGCAGTGCGGCGAGCACGTCCTGCTCCAGCCGTCCGGCGATCTGCTGGGCCTGGTCGAGCACCCGCTCCCCCTGCGCGGTGACCTCGACGAACCGGGCCCGCCGGTCGGTCGGCGAGGGCACGCGCCGGGCCAGCCCGGCCGCCTCCAACTGGTCCAGGGTCACCACCATGGTGGTCTTGTCCACCCCGCACAGCTCGCCGATCTGCCGCTGGGTGAGGCCGCCGGCCCGGGCCCGCAGCAGCACACAGTGACCCCGAGGCGAGATGCCCAGCTCGGCCAGGCCGGCGGCATGCTCCACGCGCAGTGCGTGACTGGCCCAACTGAGCAGGAACATCAGGTCCGACGGGCGACCCGGCGACGGGGAGGTCATCCAACGAGGCTAACAAGATGTTCCGGCACGGGATCGTTGCCCGTGCAGGAAACCAGGGGCCCCGCGAGCGGTCGCGGTGGCCGACAATGGACGCCATGACCGCATCGGCGATGCCGGAGACCCGGACTTCGGACGTGCCGCACCGGACGCCGCCAACCCCGGGTCCCCGGGCCACCGGCCCGTGGCTGGTCGCCGGGGCCGTCACCCTGGTCCTGCTGGCCCTGGCACCCCGCTACGGCTACCACCGCGACGAGCTGTACTTCCTGCTGGCCGGACGCCACCTCGACTGGGGCTACGTCGACCAGGGGCCTCTGGTGCCCGCGTTGGCCCGGTTGGCCGACACGGTGGCGCCGGGCAGCCTGCTCGCCCTGCGTACCCCCTCGGCGCTGATGGCCGGCGGCGCGGTGCTGCTGGTCGCGGCGATCGCCCGGCAGCTCGGCGCCGGGCGGGGCGCACAGACGCTGGCCGCGCTGCTGGGCGGCACATCGGGCATTGTCCTGGCCAGCGGTCACCTGCTCAGCACCACCACCGTCGACCTGCTGGTCTGGCTGGCCGCCGCGCTGTGCACGGCGGTGCTGCTGCGTACCGGGGACAGCCGCTGGGCGCTGGCGGTCGCCGCGGTGCTCGGCGTCGGCATGCTCAACAAGCTGCTGCCCGCGCTGCTGGCCGTGGGGTTGCTGGCCGGGCTGGCGGTCGCCGGGCCACGCCGGCTGCTGCGGGACCGCTGGGTGTTGCTGGCCGCCGGGGTCTTCGTGCTGCTCGCCGCGCCCACCCTGAGCTGGCAGGCGGCGCACGGGTTCCCCCAGTTGTCGGTCGCGGCGGCGATCTCCGATGGCGACAGCTCCTACAGCGGGCGGCTCGACGCGCTGTTCCTCCAGTTCGTGATCATCAGCCCGTTCGTGGTGCCGATCTGGGTTGCCGGCCTCGTGGCGCTGCTGCGCCGGGCCGAGTGGCGGGCCTACCGGGCGCTCGGCTGGGCCTGGCTGGTGGTCGTCGCCATCGTCCTGCTCGCCGGCGGCAAGGGCTACTACGACGCCCCGCTGCTGCTGGTGCTCACCGCCGCCGGTGCGGTGGTCACCGCCGGCTGGCAGGCCCGGGGCCGGCTGCGCCGGGCGCTGCCGGCGGCCGTGGTCGTGCTCACCGCCGCCAGCAACGGCGTGTTGCTGCTGCCCACGCTGCCGGCCGACCGGTTGCCCGACTTCGTCGTGGCGGTCAACTACGACGCCGGCGAGACCATCGGCTGGCCGGCGTTCGCCGACTCGCTCGCCGCCGTGTACCGCGAGTTGCCGGCCGACGAACAGGCCCGGGCCGTCATCCT
Source organism: Micromonospora sp. NPDC051296 (assembly GCF_040682255.1). NCBI lineage: Bacteria > Bacillati > Actinomycetota > Actinomycetes > Micromonosporales > Micromonosporaceae > Micromonospora > Micromonospora sp. NPDC051296. Next base: position 1,943 of record NZ_JBFBAO010000398.1, read on the forward strand.
CACCGGGAACTACGGCGAGGCGGGAGCGGTGGCCCGCTACGGCCCGTCACGCGGACTGCCCGCCGCGTACTCCGGGCACAACAGCATGGCCGACTTCGGCCGGCCGCCCGAGGGCGCCGACGTGGCGATCGCCGTCGGGTGGCAGCGGCCGGACCGGCTGCGGGCCTGGTTCACCGAGGTCACGCTGGCCGGGCGGGTGGACCAACGGGTCGAGCTGGACAACGACGAGAACGGCGGGCCGATCTGGCTGTGCCGTGGATTGCGCCGCCCGTGGGCCGACATCTGGCAGACCGAGGTACGTCACGCCGGGTGACGCAACATCCCGCAGAGCGCGACCGGCCGCTGCCCTGTCCGGCTAAGGTGCTCCCGATGGGTACCCACTCCGCCGCGGTCGAGGCACTCAAGGTCGATCCGGCGACCGCGTCGCTGCGCCGGTCGCTCGAGGTCTACTACGGCGATCCGGGGCGCGACGCGGCGATGGACGACTTCTACTCCCGGTTCGTGCGCCCCGGTGACCTGGTCTTCGACATCGGCTCGCACGTCGGCGACCACATCGGCAGCTTCCGGCGGCTGGGGGCCCGGGTCGTCGCCGTGGAGCCGCAGTCGCTGTGCCTGCGGGCGCTGCGCGCCATCTACGGCGGCGACGACCAGGTCACCCTGGTCGAGGCGGCCTGCGGGGCGCAGCCGGGCCGGGTCGGGTTCCTGGTCAACTCCGCCAACCCGACCGTCTCCACCGCCTCCCCCGACTTCGTGGCGGCGGCGGCCGGGGCCGGCGGCTGGGAGGGCCAGGTGTGGGACGGCCAGATCGAGGTCCCGGTCACCACCGTCGACACGCTGATCGCCGAGTACGGCACTCCGACCTTCGTCAAGATCGACGTGGAGGGCTTCGAGGACGCCGTGCTCGCCGGGCTGAGCCGCCCGCTGCCCGCGCTGTCGTTCGAGTTCACCACGATCGAGCGGTCGGTGGCGCTACGCTGCCTGGACCGGCTGACGACGCTCGGGTTCGGCGGCTTCGACGTGGCGCTCGGCGACCACAAGTCGTTGACCCTCGGGCGCTGGGCGTCCGCCGAGGAGATGGCGACCCGTCTGCTCGCGCTGCCGCACGAGGCCAACTCCGGCGACGTGTACTGCGTCCCGGTCAGCGGGGAGCAGCGACCGTGAGGAGGTGACTGCTGGCGCCCAGCAGGCTCGGTTCGTCCTCGATTCGGCGTAACATCTCCAGCAGCAGGCCGGTCAGGTGTCGGTTGGCCAGGATCTCGGTCAACCTCGGCCCGGTCATCCACAACGGACCCTCCACCGCGACCCGCCGCCGCACGACCAGTCCCGCCTCCGACGCCTCACCCGCCAGTTCGTCTGGGTGGTGGAAGTATGCGCTGGTGAACCACGTCCGGCTGGCGTCGAGGTTGTGGTGCACGCCGTCGACCAGAACTCGGTCGACCAGCGGCCGGAATCGGGGGTCGCTGAAGTAGTCCTTCACGAAACCGTCGAACAGCCACGCGAACCGGCTGATCGTGGCGCCCACCACCACACCGCCGGGGCGTACCACCCGGGCCGCCTCCCGCCACGCCGCGACCCGGTCGTCGCGTGCCAGCAGGTGATAGAGCGGCCCGAGCAGCAGCACGGCGTCGGCGCTGTGGTCGGCGGCGGGCAACGCCCGGGCGTCCCCCAGGGTGGCGGTCACGCCGGCGCGGGCTGCCGCCTCCACCACATGGTCGGGCACCGGATCGACGAGGTGCACCCGGTAGCCGGCCCGTGCCAGCGGCTCGGCGTACACCCCGGTTGCTCCGCCGACGTCGAGCACCGTCGCGGGTGCGGCGGGCAGCACCCGGGCCAGCACGTCCCAGGTACGCAGGAACTCCAACCTGCCCACACCGGCGGTCAGCCGCTCGCGCTCGCCGCCCTGCCGGTAGTACTCCAGGATCTCCGTTCTCAGCTCTTCCTGCCCCATGTCGCCAACAATCGCGATCGAGCCGGCCACCGGGCAACCGAAATCAGACCCGCACGGGGTCGGGTCCGACGCTGAACGGGCGCGTCACACTCGACCTCTACCCTGACGCCGTGGTGTCCCAGATCAACGGCCTGTCCCGACACTTCACCGAGGACACGCTCCGGGCGTACCTGTTGACCCGCGCGACGCGTACCGACAACGGATGCCTCATCGTGCGCGGCTACGGCGGCCGGCGCGGCGTGTACCAGAAGCTCGCGGGCCGGGCATGGGCGCACGTCGCGGCGTACGTGGTTTTCGTCGGCGGCTACGACCCCGCTCTCGAGGTCCACCACGACTGCGGGGCGCCGGACTGCATCGAGCCGACCCACCTGCGCCAGCTCAGCCACGCCGACAACTGCCGCGAACGCACCCAGCGCCCGCAGTGCCGCAACGGGCACGACCGGGAGATCGATCCATCGACGGGCCGCTTCCGGCGGGTCTGCCGAACGTGTAACCGGGAGGCGCAGCAGCGCTGGCGTGAGCGTCAGGCCGCGGAGGTCGCCGAAGCGCGCGCGGCATACGGGCGGATGCCCTCCTGATCCCCATCAGCGGCGGGCTGCCGCCCGAACATCCCGCGGCTACACCAGCGCAAGTGCTTACGCTCCTTAACAGTCATTATGATGCATCCGCGATATGCCCGCTTTGTGGGTATTAATTATCGACTTAGCGTTACCGGTAATCCGATAATGTTCGACGGTGACGTCTGCCGCACCGGTCGATAGGTTGATTGCGTGGGACAGGACGAACGGCTCTTTCACGCCTCGTCGTTCGGCGCGGCGGCGACCGCATACGCCACGCACCGCCCGGACTATGCGCAGGCCGCGGTGCGCTGGGCGATCGAGCCCGCGCCCGGCCCACGGGTGCTCGACCTCGGCGCCGGAACCGGCAAGCTCACCGCCACGCTGGTTGCGGTGGGCGCCGACGTCACCGCGGTCGAGCCTGACCCGGCGATGCTGACCGAGCTGCGCCGTGCACTGCCGGATGTCCGTGCCCTGCCGGGTAGCGCCGAGGCGATACCGCTGCCGGACGCGTCCGTCGATGCCGTGCTGGCCGGCAATGCCATGCACTGGTTCGACATGGCCGTCGCGGGACCCGAGATCGCCGGGGTCCTGGTGCCCGGCGGCATCCTGGCCGGCCTGTGGAACGTCATGGACGACCGGGTCGACTGGGTTGCCGGGCTGGCGCGGGTCAGCGGGAGCGCGGCCATCGGCCCGCGTGACACGCCCACCAGCTGGCGCGCCGAAACGGCCAACATGCACCTTCCGAAGACTGGCGGGGCAGCCCGGTTCGGCTCGCCGGAGCAGGCCGAGTTCCCGCACGGGCAGCGCCGCACCGCCGACTCTCTCGCTGCGACACTTGCCACCAGGGCGGGGATACTGGTCATGCCGGAGCAGGAACAGGAGGCCACGCTCGGCCGGATCCGCGCTTTCCTGGCGAGCAGACCGGAGACTGCGGACGGCGAGTTCACCCTCCCGATGCTGACCTGCGTGCTGCGTGTCCGGCAGCGGTAAGAGGTATTTAGCTGTTCAGCGCAGCGCGGTAGCGCCCTGGCTCGCGGCGAGCTTGTCGCGGAGTTGTTCGACGTCCGGATGCCCGATCTCCGTGAGGATCTCCAAGGCGCGCAGCCAGCAGTCGCAGGCGGCTGGCAGGTCGCCGAGGGCCTGGTGGGTGTCGCCCAGGTGCCCGAGCGCCTCCGCCTCGTTGTATCGATGTCCGAGCTCGCGGCTGATTTCCAGCGCCCGTCGATAGCAGCGGGCCGCCCGCCGGTAGTGACCGAGATGGTGAAGGGCGTAGCCGAGGGTGTCCCAACTGTTCGCCTCGCCGGTCCGGTCGCCGAGCCGGCGTTGCAGGGCGACCGCTCGCTGGCAGTAGCGGATCGCCTGCTGGTGCTCGCCGAGCAGGACATGGTCCCAACCGACCGCGTTGAGCGCCCGGGCCTCTCCCGCCCGGTGTCCGCTGTCGCGGAAGAGCCGCAGCGCCCGCTCGTCGTGGCGCAACGCGGCCGCCTGGTCCCCCTCCTTCTCGCTCGCCCAGCTCAGGGTCAGCAGGGTGTGCGCCTGACCGACCCGGTCGGCGAGCTCGTCCAGCAGCACCAGAGCGCACTCCAGGTGACCAC
>NZ_JBFBAO010000399.1:0-6036 GCF_040682255.1 Micromonospora sp. NPDC051296
CACCCACACCCCGAACCCGGCCGACCGACCGACACCGGGCCAACCCCGCCTGCCCAAAACCCGTCGCAGTACAGGTCATTTACCGGTCAGATCTCGCGCCCGCATCCCGCCATGCGGGAAACACCCACGCCGACGAACGCAGGCCGGGTACATCAGGTCCGGCGGTTCGTGGCCCCGGTCTGGACGAGGCGGCGTCGCGAGGGCGGCGGCGTATGGGCTGACGGTTCGCGGCGTTCGACGAGACAGGGCAGCCGAAGCGGGCCAGGCCATGTGTGGGGTGAAGCGGCAGTACGAGGGGGCGCGGTCAGGGTCGCGAACGGTCTACTCAGTGTTCAGCGCGATCGGGCACACGCCGCCCGCGCAGATCCTTCCGCTGATCGCGGCACGCCTACGTCCCGGCGGACGTCTTCTGTTCTCGACCGATTCCCAGGAACTGGACGCACCCGATGGCAGCGGACGCTGCTGCTTCGTCATCTCAGCGACGAAACCGAAGCAGCGTTCGGCGGCAAGATAGCCGCTCCCCACGCTCGATCCCGGATCGAGTGGCATCCCAGCGACCATAAGGCCACTCGATCCGGGATCGAGCACGATCTTGCGCCGTAACCCTCGATCGGCGCCCGTTGATCTACTAACGGGTTGCGGCGAGGCTGGGCTCCGCAGCCTGTCGCGCGGGGGACGTCGCCGTGGTGGTGGGGCTGTTCGGGGCGAGCCGGACCCGCACCGCGGAGTCGACCTGGAGGCCCAGGGTCAGGAACTCGTTGCGGGTGAGCGTGACGGTCACCGGCTGGCCGCCGGCCGTGGTGACCTCGACCCGGATCTCGAAGCCGATCCGGGTGATCCGGCTGACCCGGCCGACCACGCCGGCGGTGTCCCCGCCGTCGGTGGAGATCTGCAGGTCGTGCGGCCGCACCAGCTGGTCACCGAGCTGGGTGACCGGGCCGAGGAAGCGCATGACGAACTCGTTGGCCGGGTGGTCGTACAGCTCGTCAGGTGACCCGATCTGTTCCACCCGCCCGTCGTTGATCACCACGATCTCGTCGGCGACCTCGAGCGCCTCCTCCTGGTCGTGGGTGACGAAGACGGTGGTGACGTGCACCTCGTCGTGCAACCGGCGCAGCCAATCCCGCAGTTCCTTGCGGACCTTGGCGTCGAGGGCGCCGAACGGCTCGTCGAGCAGCAGCACGGTCGGCTCCACGGCCAGCGCCCGGGCCAGGGCCATCCGCTGGCGCTGCCCGCCGGACAGCTGCGCGGGCAGCCGGTCGGCGAACTGTTCCAGGTGGACCAGCGCGAGCAGCTCGTCGACCCGGCGCCGGATCTCGTCCTTCGGCCGCTTGCGGATCTCCAGGCCGAAGGCCACGTTGCGCCGCACCGACAGGTGCTTGAACGCCGCGTAGTGCTGGAACACGAAACCGACGTTGCGCTTCTGCGGCGGCAGTCCGGTCGCGTCCACGCCCTCGATCTCGACCTTCCCGGTGTCGGCGCGTTCCAGTCCCGCGACGATCCGCAACAGCGTGGACTTGCCGCCGCCGGAGGGGCCGAGCAGGGCGGTGAGCCGCCCGGACGGGATGCTCACCGACACCTCGTCCAGCGCGACGAAATCTCCGAAACGCTTGCCGACGTTGACAATCTCGATGCTCAACGGTCTTCCTTCGGCCTGAGGACGGATACGACGATGATGCAGGCGACGGCGACGAGGGCGAGGAGGAAGGCGGTGGCGTACGCGCCGCCCTTGTCGAAGTTCAGGTACTTCTCCTCGACCACCAGGGTCGCCGTACGGGTCTCACCGAGCACGTTGCCGGAGACGACCTTGACCGCGCCGAACTCACCGAGCGAACGGGCGAGGCTGAGCACGACTCCGTAGATCACGCCCCACTTGATCGACGGGAGGGTGATCCGGCGGAACGTCTGCAGCGCGTTGGCGCCGAGGCTGCGGGCGGCCTGCTCCTGCTCGTCGCCCACCTCCTGGAGAATCGGTACGACCTCCCGGATGACCAGCGGCAGCGCCACGAACACGGTGGCCAGCACCATTCCCGGCACGGCGAAGATGATCTGGAGGCCGGCCGCTTCCAGCGTCGGACCGAACCAGCCGTCCCGTCCGCCGTAGACCAGGATCAGGGCAAGCCCGACAACGATCGGCGAGACCGACAGCGGCATGTCGAGCAGGGCGTTGAGCGCCCGCTTGCCGGGGAAGTCGTAGCGGACCAGCAGGATCGAGATGCCGACGCCGAACACCGTGTTGATGACGACGGCGGTCACCGCGATGACCAGGGTGAGCCGCAGTGCGTGGGTCACGTCGGGATCGGTGAGGATGTCGTTGAGGTTGGTGAACCCGTCGGCGAACGCGTTCCGCCCGACGAGGTACAACGGCCACGCCACCAGGAAGAACAGGTACGCGGTGACCACGGCCCGCAGGACGTACCGGCCGGGGCGGCGGCCGACCTGGGTACGGGCGGCAATCGAGCGCTCAGCCACGGCGCATCACCCTCCGCTGGATGACGTCGAGTACGACGATGACGGCCAACGAGATGGCCAGCAGCACCACCGCGACCGCCGCCGCGCTGTCGGGGTTGTCGTTCTCGATGCTGCTGAGGATGCGGACCGAGGCCACCTCGGTACGCATCGGCAGGTTGCCGGAGAGCAGGACCAGTGAGCCGTACTCACCGACGGCACGGGCGAACGACAGTGCGGCGCCGGCCGCGATGGCCGGGGTGAGGCTCGGCAGGACGATCCGCCGGAAGGTGGTGTACCGGCTGGCTCCCAACGACGCCGCGGCCTCCTCGGCCTCCGGGTCGAGTTCGGCCAGCACCGGCTGCACGGTCCGCACGATGAACGGCAGCGTCACGAACAGGAAGGCGAGGAACACCGCGATCCGGGTGTTGGCGATGTTGACCCCGAGCGGGCTGCCCGGCCCGTACAGCGACAGCAGCACCAGACCGGCGACGATGGTCGGCAGCGCGAACGGAACGTCGATGAGGATCTCCAGCGCGCGCTTGCCGAAGAAGCGGTCCCGCACCAGCACCCAGGCGATCAGGGTGCCCATGACGATGTTGACCAGCGTGACGGCCAGCGCGGTGCCCACGGTCAGGCGGATCGTGGCGGCGGTCTGTTCGTTGGTCACCGTCCGCCAGAACCCGCTCCACCCGCCCTGCGACGCGGTCACCGCCACGGCCGCCAACGGGATGAGCACGAGCAGGCTGAACCACACCATCGCCACGCCGAGGCCCAGCCCGGAGACCCGGGTGAGCGGCAGGCCGCCCCGGGCCGACCGGCGGTTGCCCGCCGGCCGGTCCGGGACGAGTGCGGTCGAGGTCACTTCGCCTTCCCGGACGCCGCGATGACCTTGGTGACGATGCCTTCTTTCTCGTCGAAGAACTTCTTGGACAGCGCGGACCAGCTCTCGAAGTCGTTCTGCACGGTCAGCAGCTTCTGCGGTGCGGGGAACGGGTTGTTCGGATCGAGCGCGCCCTCGATGCCGCTGGTGTCGACCCCGTCGATGATCGGCCGGAAGCCGGTGAGCGCGAACTGCCGCTGGCCCTGCGGGCCGAGCACGAAGTCGAGCCAGTCCTTCGCCTTCGGGTCGGCGGCCGTGAGGATCGCGCCCGGGTTCTCGATCAGGAGCGTCGTCGCCGGCAGGACCCAGTCGAGTTCCTCACCGTTCTGCCGGGCCAGGATCGTCTCGTTCTCGTACGCGAGCAGGACGTCACCGGTGCCGCCGAGGAAGGTGGTGGTGGCGTCGCGGCCGCTGTTGGGCAGCGACACCACGTTGGCGAAGAGCTTGGTGAGGTACTCCTGTGCCTGGGCGTCGGTCCCGCCGTTGGCGGCGATGTGCCCCCAGGCGGCGAGGGCGTTCCACCGGGCGGCGCCGGACGACGCGGGGTTGGGCGTGACGATGCCGATGCCGGGTTTGATCAGGTCATCCCACCCCTGGATGTTCTTGGGGTTGCCCTTGCGCACCGCCAGCACCACCACCGAGGAGGACACGATGCCCTTGTTCGGGCCGTCGTCCCAGCTCTCCTCGACCAGCCCGGCGTCGACCAGGCGGGTCACGTCGCTGGTCACGGAGAAGTGCACGTAGTCGGCCTTCAGGCCGGACACCACCGCGCGGCTCTGGTCGCCGGAGGCGCCGTAGGAGGTCTTGAACCTGACCCCCTTGCCCGCGTCGGTCTTGTTCCATTCCGCAGCGATGGCCTTGTTCGCCGCCTCGGGCACCGCGAAGCCGACGATGTTCAGCGTGGCGGAGCCGCCCGCCGCCGCGTCGCCGCCGCCGCAGCCCGACAGCGCCAAGCCGGTGACCATGGCGAGGGCGATGGCCGCTCTGATCCGGTGCCTCATCGGAATCCCGTCCTCCATCCAGTGCGCGCCGCACTATATAAATCCGACCAATTAGATAGGGAATATGCCCGTTTTGAGTTGAGGTGGAATGAAGACAGTGGTGGGTGCGGTCGCGGATCGGGCCTCGATGCCCGACTGGCTAACCCTCGACGGCGACGATCAGCGTCACGCCGAGCGTGGCAGCCCTGATCGTCCGTGCCGACCGCGCACCGAATATCCCACTAACTCGACAGGTTTTCAAGCCTTAATGACACGAGCGCGGCCGGCCACCCGTCCGACAGTCACGGCGCCCGCATCGCCCGCACGGCCTCCCCGGCGAACAGACAGGCTGCACGATGTTCGCGGTCGACCTCGACGAGCACCGGGTCGGTGCCGGCGCAGTCCGGCCGGGCCTGGGGGCATCTGGTCCGGAAGCGGCAGCCGTCGGGCGGGTCCACCGGGCTGGGGATGTCGCCGGTGAGGATGATCCGCCGACGCTGCCGCTCGACCCGCGGGTCGGCCACCGGCACCGCCGACAGCAGGGCGGCAGTGTACGGATGAGCGGGCTCCCGCCAGATCTGCGCCGGAGTGCCGCTCTCCACGATCCGGCCCAGGTACATCACGGCCAGCCGGTCGCTCATGTGCTCCACGGCGGCGAGGTCATGGGCGATGAACAGGTAGGTCAGTCCCAGCTCCCGTTGCAGACCGCGGAGCAGGTTCATGATCTGCGCCTGCACGCTCAGGTCGAGTGACGCGATCGGTTCGTCCAGGACGATCAGGTCCGGCTCGCCGGCCAGCGCACGGGCGATGCCCACCCGCTGCCGCTGGCCGCCGGAGAGTTCGTGCGGATGCCGGTCGGCGAGGTCGCGGCGCAGGCCGACCAGGTCGAGCAGTTCCCCGACCCGGCTGCGACGGGCGGCACCGCCGTCGGTCAGCCGGTGCACGATCAACGGCTCGGCGATGCTCGCCCCGATGGTGAGTCTTGGGTCGAGAGAGGCCTGCGGATCCTGGAACACCATGGCGACCCGGCGGCGTAGCGCGCGCAACCGCCGCCGGGACCAACGGGTCACCTCCTGCCCAGCCACCCGAACGCTGCCGGAGGTGGGGTCGACCAGTCGCAGCAACGCCAGACCGGTGGTGGACTTGCCGCTGCCGGACTCGCCGACCAGGCCCAGCGTCTCGCCCCGGCGCACCTGCAACGACACCCCGTCGACGGCGCGGACCACGCCGGCCGGTGTCGGGAACCACACGGTGAGGTCGTCGAGCGCGGCCACCACCTCGGCCGGTTCAGGCTGGGGGCTCCTACCGGCACTCCCCCGCTGCGCTCCGGGCCGAAATGCTGCACCGAAACCCCGGGTTCGCTGATTCGCGTTGCGCTCGCTCATCGGCTCTCCCCGTCGGCTTGGTGCGGGTAGAACGTACGCACGTGGTGGTCGGCGGACACCGAAGCCAGCGGCGGCAGTTCGTGCTCGCAGCGGGCGTCGCCGCGTACCGGGCAGCGGGGCCAGAAGGCACAGCCGGCGGGCAGATCCAGCGGGCTCGGCGGCGCCCCCTGGATGGTGACGAGATCACCGCCGCCGGCTGCCGGGTCGGGTCGGGCGGCGAGCAGCGCCGCGGTGTACGGGTGCGACGGGTTGGCGAAGACGGCGTCGACCGGACCCTGTTCGAGGATGCGGCCGGCGTACATGACCGCCACCGTGTCCGCGATGCCGGCGACGACGCCGA
>NZ_JBFBAO010000400.1:0-6003 GCF_040682255.1 Micromonospora sp. NPDC051296
AGAAGTGCGACGCCAAGGGTGAGAACTGCCACGACGCGATGACCACCGGCGAGGAGGGCACCGGCGTGGCTCTGCCCGGCACGGCCTGGCTCTCGCACCAGGAGGCGTCCACCGCGCTCGCCAAGGTGCTCACGATGAAGGGCGCGACGGTCACCCCGGTCCAGGACGCCCCCACCGTGATCGGCGTCCTGACCGACGACGACGTCAACGCGGCCCTGCACCGCCGGGACCTGATCTCCCTGTTCTCGGGCGACGACATCGCCACCCACGTCGGGGCGATGGTCCTCGGGACCGGCTGGAACAAAGCCAAGCCCGAGACCCGTCCCGACCTGCCCAGCCCGCTCGACGGGGCGACCGGCAGCGGGGGCCCCGGCGGAGGCTGCCCAGCCGGCCCCGGTACCTGCTGAGACCGCTGCCCGACGGCGGTGCGGCTGTCGTCGCAGACGTCTGCCGTGCCGCCGTCGGAGAGCGTGACTACCGGTTCGGGATCCCGTACCGGGCGAGGTCACCCCGCGAGGTGATGCCGAGCTTCGCGTAGGCACGGGACAGGTGGTTCTCCACCGTCCGCACCGACAGGACCAGCCGCTCCGCGATCTCGGCGTTCGTCGCCCCGTCCGCTGCGAGCTCGGCGACGAGGCGCTCGCGGGAGGTCAGCGGGTCGGCGGGCGCGGGGGAGCGGCCCAGCAGGGGGGTGGGCGGGTCACCCACCTCGTGGGCAAGCTCGTCGGTCCGTCGTCGGGCAGCAGCCGCGGCCCGACCGGAAGCGCACCGGGACGCCGCCGCTGCGGCCTCTGCCGCGTACAGGGGCGAGCCGACGGCCTGGAAGGCCGCTGTGGCCGCCAGCAGGGTCTCCGGGCAGGCGCGCTCCAACCCGGTGGCCAGGGCCAGGCGCGCCGCGCCGACCGGGGATCCGACGGCGAGCGAGGTCAGCCGGGCGCGTACCCCGGTGCCGTCGTGCATCCGGAGGCGCTCGTGCAGGATCCAGGACTCGGCTGCCACCGCTCGTTCCTGCGCGGCTCTTGCCTGGCCCTGCCGCAGTAGGTCGCAGGCCAGGGCGTGGCGACCCTCGGCGTACGCAGCCCAGCCCAGCGCGATCGGGACGGTGTGGCGCAGGAACCCCAGGCCCGCCTCCGGCGAGCGCAGGTGCGTCAGCCACGCCGGATCCGGGGTCAGGCCGCGTGAGCCGTAGGCCACGGTCAGCACGGACAGGCAGACCCGGATGCAGTCGGTCATTCCGGCGGCTGCGGCCGTCACGAGGCTGCGCCGCGCCCAGAGCGTCGCATCGTCCAGGTGCCCCGCCTGCAGCCGCGCCGCGCCGACGCACAGGGCGGCCCAGGCGCGCTCGAAGACCACGCCATCGGCCAGCGCGCTGTGGTAGGCACGTTCGGCGGTGTGTGCGGCGTCGCCGAGCCGCCCGTGCTCGCGTAGGGCGTGGCTCGCGTACACGAGCAGCTTGTCGCGGGTCCCGGCAACCGCCTCCGGCCCGGCCGCCGGGATCTCGTCGAGCAGCTCCTCGATGACGGCGACCGCCTCGCCGGTCTGTCCGACGTGGGTCAGGGCGTTGCTGCGGCTCGTCGCCAGCATGGTCCGGACCGGCAGCGGCAGCCTGGCGCGGTCCGTGATGACCGATGCGAGGGTCAATGCCTCGTCTGGGAACCCGGCGTATGCCAGGGCGTCAGCTTCGGCGACCGCGAAAAGGGCGCCGACCGGTGCCCCGGCGGGGTATCGGGCGGATTGCTCCCGCAGTACCTCCCGGGCGCGGGGCAGATCGTAGCGACCCCAGAGGATCACCTTGTGCAGGGTTACGGCGAGCAGAGCGGCGTCCGCGCCGGGCGGGGTGCGGTCCAGCGCGTCACGCAGGACGGTCACCGCCTCGTCCGCGCGCCCGGTCTCCCAGCGGGTGACCGCGAAGACGAGGGCGGCACCGACGGCGACCTCCGGGTGGGTGGTCCAGAGGTCGGGGACCCGGTCGAGGCACGCCCGGGCCAGCCGCACCGCGACGTCGGTAGCGCCGCCCGCCGCCGCGACCCGCGCTGCGGCCAGCAGGTGCCCCGCCTCCACGGCTTCTCCGGCGTCCAGGCTCAGCACGGTGCACCGTACGTGGTCGTGCGGCGCGAGGGTCCGGGCGACCGCGAGGTGCTCGCGGAGCACCGCCCGCCGCCGGGCGGGCGACAGCCCGTCCCACAGCACCTCGGCAAACAACGGGTGGACGAATCGCACGGTCTCGGCCGTCCAGACCGCGATCCCACGGGCGACCAGGTGCTCGGTTCCGGCGTGGTGTCCGGCCTGCTCGACCTCTCCGTCGTGCGCCCGGCCGGTGGCGGCCAGGAAGCGAGCGGCGGCGACGGCGTCGTCGGGCAGGCCCTCCAGGCGGGTCGGTAGGAGGCTACGCAGCCCGGTCGGGACCGGCAGCGGTCCGACGGCGTGCCAGCCGACCGTCGAACGGCGCAACGCACCGGAGCGTCGCGCGCCGTCAAGCAACTGGGTGACGAACAGGGCATTCCCGCCGGTCCGGCGCCACACGTCGTCGACCACCCCGGCGTCCACCGGGCCGTCGAGCAGCGTGTCGACGAGCTTCTCCGTTAACGTCCGGTCGAACGGCGCGACCGGCAGGACGACGGTGCTCGACGACGCCGCGAGCTCGGCCACGACGGGTGGAACGCGACCGTCGGCGGTCCGCACGGTGCCGACCAGCGTGCGTCCGGCGTCGCGGGCGACCCGCACCGCGACGGCCAGGGAGACCTCGTCGCACCCATCCAGGTCGTCGACCGCGAGCACAGCTCCGGATGGGACCGCCCGGAGCACCTGGGCGACCATCTCCGCGAGGGACGTCGTCGCCGGGTCAACCAGGTGCGCCAGAGCCGCCAGCGGGACATGCGACAGCCCTCGCGTGCCCCAGGCACGGACGGCAGGCAGAGCCGTGGACACGGCGTCGAGCAGCCGGGTCTTGCCCACGCCGGCCCCGCCGGTGACCAGGATCACATCCGTCTGTGGATCGCGCACTGCGGCGAGGACGTCGCTGAACTCTTGGGCCCGGCCGATCATCGTCATGCCGGGATCATCTCCCACCCCTGTGGTGCATCAAGCGTGACGACCCGGCGCCATCGAGCCGGTGTCGGATCGCGGCAGTTTCGGCGGCGGGATCGCCGACGATGAGCGCTGAGCGGCTTCAGGGCCCGCTGACGGGCGGGTGGGTGAACGGCCTGCTCGAGATGTCCTCGAGCAGGCCGTCACCGTTTCGGGTGGGTCAGCGGAAACGTGGGTCGTTCCCGGCACGGGTGTCCACGGTCAGGGACATCGCCTCGGCAATGTCGCCCCAGGACACGTAGGAGAAGTTGGTGGCGTCGCGCTCGTCGTCCACGTCGGGCCCGGTCTCGGGCTCGTCGTGCGTGACGAGCAGGCCCTGCCGGTAGTCGCCGACGGGGCGGTTCGTCACGGCGAGCCCGTCGGAGCCGTTGATGTCGTCAGCCCCGCCGACGCCCTTGACCCGAAAGCTTCCCAGCGCCCGGTTCGTGCCCTGGCGCTGGTAGACCACGAACCTGTCGTCGCCCTGGCTCGACACGAGCACATACCCGGTCGAGCCGCGCCCGTAGTAGATGTCGACGCCTTCGACGTCGGCAGTGAGCAGGTTCCCGCCGTAGCCCTTGGCGTTCGGGTCTGATGGCTGGCATTCCTCGGTCTCGCTGTCGTAGACATCGTGGACCCCGAAGTCCTTGACCCGGTCGATGAGCGTCGGCTGGCTGCGCGAGCCGAGCGGCAGCTGCAGCCGCCACAGGCCGACGTCCTCCTGCGCGGCGTAGAGCACGCCCGACGCCTGGTCCACCGCGACGCCCTCCAACTGCGGCAGCACGCCGGGCTCCTCGCAGGGCACCCAGGTCGTCCCGTCGGGCAGCCGGAAGCGGCTCGGCATGGCGAGCTGCCGGATGTCCGTGTAGCCGAGCTTGCCGCCGATCTCCACGATGCGGACGGTAGCGATCGTCGTCGTCCCCTCCTGGGTGACGACTCCGTACGTCTCGCCGGGGCGCGGCTGCCAGACGGCGAGGCCGTAGGCCGTGTGCTCCGCGTCAACGGCCTGCCGGTCGGGGTTGAACAGGAAGCTCTGGTCAGCTGCGGTGACCTCGGTCAGCGGGGCACGCGCTGCCGCGCCGGCCGGGTCGATGACGAAGAACCGGAGCTGGTCGTTGTAGCGGTCCGAGACGACGGCGACGTCGACCTGGCGACCGGCCAGGCGGATGCCGTACGCGATGTCGACGTTGTTGTAGCGGCCCGCGGCAGTGTCGATCCGCGGTGCCTCGGTGGCGGGCAGCGACTGGAGCTCGTGCGAGCCCATGTCGTAGACGCGGAGGCCACCCTCCTTGGCGGTCACGATGACGATCGACTTGCGGGAGTCCGCCGGGTGGACCCAGATTGCCGGGTCGTCACCGGAGGCGTTGCCGCCGGCCTCGTCGTCGTACAGGACCGGGGTTTCGTTGTCGGTGGTCACGACCGCGGGCCGGGTGTTTGCGGCGGTTGCGTGGGGCGGGGCGAGCAGCGCAGCGACGACGGCGCCCACCGTCATTACGGCGTTCAATGTGTACGTCACGGCAGCGACCCTGCGGCACGGAGATTGCCGCCGATTCGACCGGCGGTTGCCGTAGGTGAAAATCGGGGATCACCGGGGCTTTACAGCACGCTATCTCGAAGTCCGCGTGACCCGGGGGAGCCGCGCTGGTCACCGCGATCCCGGTCGAGCGCACCCGGACCTGCCAGGGCCAAACCGGCCAGGTCACCACGCGCCCGATGGCTGATGGCTCTGTGGAGCGATGTGGCGCGGGCAGGTGCCGGCCTAGCGTCGTCCGCATGACGGAGAGTCGATCTCGAGGGATTCTGGTACGCCGGCTGGCCGGCGTGGTCGTCGCGCTGTTCGGTGTCTTCACCCTGTTCGGCGGGCTGTTCGTGCCGATCTCGGTGATCCTGCGCGAGCCGCGGATCGTGCCCGCGCCGGAGTCCTGGGTGGCGATCTGGATCATCGCGGTGGGTCTGCTGATCACCGCCTGGCCGGCTGGGCGCACCGGCACGGGCGGCGGCCGGTGATGGGGATCTCCCGCCGGGCCTTGCTTCGTGGGGCGGTCGTCGCCGGGGCGGTGGTGGCGCTGCCCGCAGCCGGCATGGCCGGGTACGTCTGGACGACCGCGCACCGCAGCAACGCCGGCAAGGTGTCGTTCGACCGGCCGCTGGCCATCCCGCCGCTGGCCCGCAGCGTCCGTGACGCGCACGGCCGGCTTCGGGTCGAACTGCGGTTGCAGACCGGTCAGACCGAGTTGCTACCGGGCAAGCGGGCCGATACCTGGGGAGTCAACGGCAGCTATCTCGGCCCCACGGTACGGGTGTCCCGTGGGGACACTCTCGCCCCGGTGGTGCGTAACGACCTGCCGGAGGCGACCACCCTGCATTGGCACGGCATGGAACTGCCAGCCGAGTTCGATGGTGGCCCGCACCAGATGATCCGGCCCGGTGCGGTCTGGGAGCCCGCGTGGCGGGTGGACCAGCCGGCCGCGACGCTGTGGTACCACCCGCACCCGCACGGGCGGACCAAGGAGCACGTCTACCGAGGCGTCGCCGGGCTGCTGTACGTCGACGACGGCGCGGCGGCGGGCCTGCTGCCGGAGGAGTACGGGGTGGACGACATCCCGATCGTCGTACAGGACAAGAACCTCACCGCCGGCGGTCAGTTGGACCAGGCCGACATCGGCTTCGGGGGCTTCGCGCTCACCGGCCTGCTAGGCGACGAGATCCTGGTCAACGGGGTCTGGGGTCCGGTGCTCGACGTCCGTACCGAGCGGGTGCGGCTGCGGGTGCTCAACGCGTCCAACGCCCGGATCTACGACTTCGTCCTGGGCGACGGGCGGAACTTCCACGTGGTGGCCGGCGACAACGGCCTGCTGCCAGCGCCGGTCCCGGTCGACCATTTGCGGCTCAGCCCCGGTGAGCGGGCCGAGCTGCTGGTGGAGCTTCGCCCCGGCG
>NZ_JBFBAO010000401.1:0-5992 GCF_040682255.1 Micromonospora sp. NPDC051296
GCCGTGCTGGCCGCCCGCGCCGCCGTCAAGGGGTGGGCCGGCGCGACCGCGTACAACCGGGGTCAGATCCTCTACCGGGTCGCCGAGATGCTGGAGGGGCGGCGCGAGCAGTTCGTCGCCCTGGGCGTGCCGGGCGACGAGGTGGACGCCGCGGTCGACCGCTGGGTCTGGTACGCCGGCTGGTCCGACAAGCTGTCCCAGGTGTACGGCGGCGCGAACCCGGTGGCCGGGCCGTACTTCAATCTCTCCGCGCCGGAACCGACCGGCGTGGTGGCCGTGGTGGCCCCCGAGGCACCGGCGCTGCTCGGCCTGGTCAGCGTGATCGCCCCGGCGATCGTCACCGGCAACACCGTGGTCGTGGCCGCCTCGCCGGCGGCCCCCCTCGCCGCGGTGACCCTGGCCGAGGTGCTGGCCACCTCCGACCTGCCGGGCGGAGTGGTCAACATCCTGACCGGCCGGCTGTCGGAGACCGTGCCGACGCTGGCCGGGCACATGGACGTCAACGCGATCGACCTGACCGGGGTGCCCGACGCCGAGCTGGCGGCCGACCTGGAGGTCAAGGCGGCGGAGAACCTCAAGCGGGTGCTCCGGCCGGTGCGGGCTGGTCACGACTGGTCGGCGGATCCGGGTCTTGGCCGGATGACAGCGTTGCTGGAGACGAAGACGGTGTGGCATCCGAAGGGTGTCTGAGTCGCTGGGCTGGGTGGGTTTCCGGTGGAGCCCACCCGCTCCGGGCGGTCAGGCTTGATCCCTGCGCGGGTGGGCTCCACCGGAAACCCTGACGTGGGCACGGTCCGCCGGCGGGGTGGGCTGCTCCGCGGGTCTACTACGGGGGGTAGGATTCAGGGGTGACTCGGCTTGGGGATCTTGAGCGTGCGGTGATGGACGTGCTGTGGGACACGGTTCCCGCCACGTCGGACGGGGTCACGGTGCGCGAGGTGGCCGACGCCCTGGCCGGCCGCGAGTTGGCGTACACGACGGTGATGACGGTGCTGGACCGGCTCGCCGGTAAGGGCATGGTGCAGCGGGAGCGGGAGGGTCGCGCCTGGCGCTATCGGGCCGCTGCCACCCGCGAGGCACACATCGCCCAGCTCATGCTCGACGCCCTCGACCTCGGCGGCAGCCGGGACGCGGCGCTGGTCCGGTTCGCCCGCTCGGTCACCGGCACCGAGGCGGACGTACTGCGCGCCGCCCTGGCCGCGGAGGCCGGGCTGGCTCCCGGTTCGACCGGCCAGTCGGGGGACGCTCCGGGCGGCGGGCTGACCGACCGGGTCGAGGCACCGCCGGCCGACCGGGCGTCCCGCCCGGGCCGGGCCGACGAGGCCGCGGAGCGGTAGGGCCGACGCCGTGGCGCACGCCCTGCACTTCGCCGGCTCGATGCTGGCGTGCTGGCTGATCGCGCAGGTGCTGGCCCGCTCCACCTGGACGTGGCGCAGCCCTCGGGTGGCGATCCTCTGCTGGCAGGCGGTCGGCTTGGCGGTCGGCCTCTCCGCGATGGGCCTGCCGATCGCGCTCGGGCTGAGTCCGTACCAGCGGGGCACCGGAAGCGCCCTGCTGGCGCTCGCGAACGACCTGCGGCACAGCACCCTGCCGGCCGGCCTCGGCGCCGTGCACCTGGGGCTGGTCGGCATCGGTTTCGGCATCGGGGCGGTGCTGCTCACCACGACGGTACGCAGCATCCACGGCACGGTACGCGCCCAGCGCCGGCACCGGGAGCTGCTCACCCTGGTGGCCCGACGGGATCCCACCGTGCCCGGGGCGCTGGTGCTCGACCACCCGAGCGCGGCCGCGTACTGCCTGCCGGGGGTGAAGCCCCGGGTCGTGGTCAGCGCCGGCACGCTGAGCCTGCTCGACCGGGCCGAGTTGGAGGCGGTGCTCACCCACGAGCGGGCGCACGCCCAGGAACGGCACGACCTGGTGCTGCTGCCGTTCACCGCGCTCTGCCGGGCGCTGCCCTGGCTGCGGTGGGTCCGCGAGGCGCACGAGCGGGTCTCCCTGCTGGTCGAGATGCGCGCCGACGACAAGGCCCGCGAGCTGCACGCCGAGGCACCGCTGGCCGGGGCGCTGCGCCGGTTCGCCGCCGCCGGCAACCGGGTCACCCCGGCCGGCGCGCTCGGCATCGGCGACCGGGACCTCGACGTCCGGGTGCAGCGGCTGCTGGTCGCCGGACGCCCGCCCCGGCTGCTCGGCACCATCGCGCTGACCGTGACCACCACCGTGGCCGCCCTACCGATCTCCCTCTTCCTGAGCTGACCACCCTGAACTAACCCTGATCCTGCCGGCTCCTCCCGCGCGCGGCGCCATATGTAGCGTTCCTACGTGTAGGCTCCCTATCTGCATCGACCCCCGTCTCAGGAGAGCCGGTCATGGACACCCTGCTGCTCGCCCGGCTGCAGTTCGCCGCCACCGCCTCGGTCCACTTCCTCTTCGTGGCCGTCACCCTCGGCCTGGTCACGCTGCTCGTCGGGTTGCAGACCGCCTGGGTGCTCACCGGCAACCCCCGCTACGAGCGACTGACCCGGTTCTGGGGCCAGCTCTACGTGATCAACTACGTGCTCGGCATCGCCACCGGGATCGTGATGGAGTTCCAGTTCGGGCTGAACTGGAGCGGGCTGTCGCGCTACGTGGGCAACGTCTTCGGCGCCCCGCTGGCAATCGAGACCCTGGTCGCCTTCTTCCTGGAGTCGACCTTCCTCGGCATGTGGATCTTCGGCTGGCACCGGCTGCGTCGTGGCGTACACCTCGCGCTGCTGTACGGGGTCGCGCTCACCGCGTACGCCTCGGCGTTCTGGATCATGGTGGCCAACTCCTGGTTGCAGAACCCGGTCGGCTACGAGGTACGCGACGGGGTCGCCCACCTGACCGACTTCTCCGCGCTGCTAACCAATCCGGCACTGTGGATGGCGCTCGGCCACGTGGTGTCGGCGGCCCTGCTCACCGGCGGGCTGCTGATGGCTGCGGTCAGCGCCTGGCACCTGAACCGGCGAACCACCGACCATGCACTGTTCCGCACCTCGCTGCGGATCGGGGTGGTCACCGCCGCGCTGGCGATCACCTTCGTGCAGGGGTTCGGCTTCGCCCAGTTCGGGCCGGTGGGCGCCGTGCAGCCGACCAAGTTCGGCAGCGACAACCCGGACGCGGACGCGCTGATCGCCGACTGGACCGCCCGGTTCGGCCCCGCCGACTACCTGCCTCCCGCACCGGCCAACGTCGGTCTCGGTTTCATGATCCTCATCGGTTTCGGCCTCGGCCTGCTCTGGCTGCTGCTCCCCCTGCTCTGGCGGGACTGGATCATCCGGCTCCGGTTCCCGCTCTGGCTGCTCATGCTCGCCCTGCCGCTGCCGTTCGTGGCGCTGATCCTCGGCTGGATCGCCCGCGAGGTCGGCCGCCAACCCTGGGTCGCGTACGGCCTGCTGCCGGTGGACCAGGCGGTCTCGCCGATCAGCCCGTGGCTGATGGCCGCCTCGCTGACCGGCTTCACCCTGCTGCTCGGCGCCCTCGCCGTCACCAACTGGGTGCTGCTGGCGCGGCACGCCGCCCGGGGCGCGGCCGACCCCGCCCTCGGTCGACCGCCGGCACAGCCCCCGGCCGACGACTCCCGTCCCGAGCCCGCCTTCGCCTGAGGAGACCGCGATGGAACTCGCCTGGTACGCCCTGCTCGGCCTCTTCTTCGCCGGCTACCTGGTGCTCGGCGGCTACGACTACGGCGTCGGCCTGCTGCTCGCCCGGGGTGCCGACCCGGCCCGCCGCCGGGCCGCCCTCAACGCCGTCGGGCCGTTCTTCCTCGGCAACGAGGTGTGGCTGGTCGCCGCCGTCGGCATCCTGTTCGGCGCGTTTCCCGTGCTGGAGGGGGAACTGCTCGCCGGCTGCTACCCGGCGGTGGTCGGCGCGCTGACCGGGGTGATCCTGGTGACCGCCGGGGTGCAGCTGCGCAGCCGCCCGGAAAGCCGGTGGGCCCGCGCCGGCTGGGACCGGGTGATCGTGGTCGGCAGTCTGCTCGCCGCGCTCGGCTGGGGCGTCGTGCTCGCCGCCTTACTCCAGGGCGTACCACTGCACCCGGACGGGCACGTGGCCGGGGTGACGCATCTGTTCACCCCGTTCGCCGCCGCCACCGGGCTGGCCCTGGTCGCGCTGGTCGCGGCGCACGGCGCGACCTTCCTCACGCTGCGGCTGCCGGCCGCCGAGGCCGACCGGCTCCGGCCGCTGGCCCGCCGGCTCGTCGCGGCGGCGGTCGCCGCGACCGCCGTCGCCGCCGTCGTCGGCCTGCTCTCCGATCGGGTACGCGCCGCCGTGCAGCGTCCGGCGGTCGGCCTACTGCTGGCGATCCTGCTGATCGCCGCCCTGCTGGTGGCGCGGGCGGCGCTCGGCGGTAGGCGGCACGGCGTGGCCTTCGCCGCCACCGCCACCGCCCTCGCGCTGCCGGTCGTGCTGGTCGGGGCGACCCTCTGGCCCTACGTGCTGGTGTCGACCGTCGAACCCGGCGCGTCTCTGACGGTGGCCGACGCGGCGGCCAGCACCCCGACGCTGCGCCTGCTGGGCTGGCTGGCGATGCCGCTGCTGCCGGCCCTACTAGGCTTCCAGGCGATGTGCTGGTGGATTTTCCGGGGACGGACCGACGGCAGAGCACCGGTGTACTGGTGAACCGTCGTCCCTTCGACCCGCGGCTGCTGCACCGGGTCCCTGCGGCCCGGCGCGACCTCGCCCTGCTCGCGTTGCTCGGTGTGCTCGCCGCCGGGCTGGTCGTGGCGCAGGCCACCGCCTTGGCCGCGCTGCTGGCCACGGCGTTCACCGGGCGGCTGGACCGAGTCGCCCTGACCGGGTTCGTCGCCGCCGTGGCGGCCCGGTCGGTGCTGGTGTGGGCGCAGGGCGCGGCGTCGGCGCGAGTCGCCGCCACGGTCAAGGCCGCGCTCCGGGCCGATCTGCTCGGCGCGGTCGCCCGGCACGGGCCCGGCTGGGTCGCCGGCCAGCGGGCCGGGCAGCTGGCCACCCTCGCCGGTCGCGGACTGGACGCCCTGGACGCGTACTTCACCGGATACCTTCCCCAGCTCGTGCTGAGCGTCACCGTGCCGGTCGCCGTGCTCGGCCGGGTCTTCCTCGCCGACTGGAGTTCGGCGGTGATCATCGCGCTGACCCTGCCGCTCATCCCGATCTTCGGGGCCCTGCTCGGCTGGCAGGCCCAGGCCGCCACCGAGCGCCAGTGGCGGCGGCTGTCGCGGCTCGGCGGGCACTTCCTGGACATGGTCGCCGGGCTGCCCACCCTGCGGGCGTTCGGCCGCGCCCAGGCCCAGACCGACGCCGTACGGCGGATGGCCGACGGCCACCGGACGGCCACCATGAAGACCCTGCGCATCGCCTTCCTCTCCGCCCTGGTGCTGGAGCTCGTCGCCACCCTGTCGGTGGCGCTGGTCGCAGTGCCGGTGGGCATCCGGTTGCTCGGCGGCGGGCTGGCCCTGCAGACCGCGCTGCTGGTGCTGCTCCTCACCCCGGAGGCGTACCTGCCGCTGCGGGCGGCCGGCAGCCGGTTCCACGCCAGCATGGAGGGGCTCACCGCGCTGGACGAGGCGCTCACCCTCTCCGCTTCCGCGCCCGCGCCGGCAGGCCACGCGGGTGCGCTGCCGGACGGGCGCGGCGAGATCCGGTTCGAGTCGGTGACTGTCGCCTACGAGCGCACCACGGCGTTGCGGGACGTGTCGTTGACCATCCGGCCCGGCGAGCGGATCGCGATCATCGGTCCGAGCGGCGCCGGCAAGAGCACCCTGCTCGGCCTGCTGCTCGGCTTCGTCACGCCAACCACCGGCCGGGTCACCGTCGGCGGGGTGGACCTGACCGAGGCCGACCTCGACGGCTGGCGCCGGCAGGTGGCCTGGGTGCCACAGCGGGCCCACCTGTTCGCCGCGTCGCTGGCCTGGGGTCACGAGGGCGGCAACAACGTCTCGGTCGAGCTGGCCAACCCCGGCGTGGCCGATGCGCCCCTGACGGTGACCGTCACCGG
>NZ_JBFBAO010000402.1:0-5978 GCF_040682255.1 Micromonospora sp. NPDC051296
ACGCCGACCCGGCGCGGGGCGGGACGGTGCCGGACTCGGCCGATCCGGACGTCGGCCTCGGCCCGGTCGCCGCCGCGGTGGCCGCCGCGCCGGGGTTGCGGCTGGCCGGTCTGATGGCCGTGGCACCCCTCGGCTGGGAGCCGGAGCGCGCGTTCGACCGGCTGGCGGCGGTCGCCGCGGCGTTCCGGTCGGACCATCCGGGGGCCACGGCTCTGTCGGCGGGCATGAGCGGTGACCTGGAGGCGGCGATCGGTCACGGCGCGACACATGTCCGCGTTGGCAGCGCGTTGCTCGGAATGCGTCCCACGCTGCGGTAGCCTGACCGCGAGAGAAGCAAATTACATCAGTGTTGTTTGTGGGAACGGCCTTCCCGGCGACCGGGGGGCGTGGCGTGCAACGCGAATTGCACGTCGGGGGATTGCCGTTCCGGTCCGGTGGGCAGTAATGGTCCACTCGCGACAGGGCGACACGGCGGGGGCGTGTGCCGCACGGCGGACGGGAAGGGCGCGGGGATGGGTGCACTGCGCAAGGCGGGGGTCTGGCTCGGACTGGTCGAAGAGGACGACGAGCGGGCCTATGACGACGGTGGCTACGACAAGGGTGGCTACCGCGATTCGCGCTACCGGCAGAGCCGGTACGCCGAGGAGTTCGCCGACGACGAGGACGAGGCGGAGGAGCCGCCCGCGCCTCGTCCCCGGCTGGGTGACCGTGGCCGGCTGAGCGAGCGGTCCGGTGGCCGACTGAGTGAGTCCGAGCGGCTGGAGTCCGAGCGCCCGGAGCGGGTCGAGCGGTCCAGCGTCCGGTCGATCACCCGGTCGACCGGTGAGCCCTCGGGCGCGCTGACCTACCACAGCCGGGACAATCTCGCCCTGGCGCCGCAGGTGCAGCCCCGCGAGCGCGCGGTGGTGCCCGAGGAGGAGCAGCGCTACCAGATCACCACGCTGCACCCGACCACCTACCGCGAGGCCCGCACCATCGGCGAGCACTTCCGGGACGGGGTTCCCGTGATCATCAACCTCACCGAGATGGACGAGGCGGATGCCCGCCGTCTGGTGGACTTCGCCGCCGGCTTGGCGTTCGGGCTGCGCGGTACGATCGAGCGCGTGACCAACCGGGTGTTCCTGCTCTCACCGGCCAATGTCCAGGTCACCGCGGAGGACAAGGCCAAGATTGCCGAGGGCGGGTTCTTCAGCCTAAGTTGACCCGCCCGACCCGAGGGACGTCGCCTGCCGTGTTGTCGATCTTGCTTCAGGTCCTCTACCTGATCACGTATGTCTTCCTTATCGTTCTTCTGGCCCGTTTCGTACTTAGCGCGGTTTTGCAGTACGGACGGCGCTGGCAGCCCGGTCGCGGGGCATCGGCCGGACTGGAATCCGTGTGGAGCGTCACTGATCCCCCGCTCTGGGCGTTGAGGCGTGTGATCCCTCCGCTGCGAATTGGTACCGTGAGCATCGACCTGGCCTCCCTTGTGCTCCTGGTTATCCTGTTCGTGCTGATGAGGTTTGTGTTAGAGCCGGCGATCATCAGGACCGCCTGATGACCGACGCGCTATCGCGGCCGCAACTGACCCGAGGAGTTTCGATGCCGCTGACCCCGGCCGACGTCCACAACGTCGCCTTCAAGAAGCCGCCGATCGGCAAGCGGGGCTACGACGAGGAGGAGGTCGACGCCTTCCTGGACGAGGTCGAGCGCGAACTCGCCCGTCTGATCGAGGAGAACAACGAACTGCGCGCCCAGGTGGAGCGCGGAGGGCGGGGCGGCGCCCCCGCCGGCCCGGGCGGCGACGCTCGCCTGGCGGCCGAGCTCAACGACGTCAAGGCCCAGCTCGACCGGGTGCAGCGCGACAAGGCCGCCGCCGAGCAGGCCGCCCGCGCCATGCAGGCCGAGTTGGAGCAGGTCCGGGCCGCCGGTGGCGGCGCGGTGACCGGCCCCGACGGCGAGCAGCAGGCGCTGCGGGTGCTGATGATGGCCCAGCGGACGGCGGACGACCACGTCTCCGACGCCCGCCGCGAGGCCGACCAGCTGCTCTCCGAGGCCCGCTCGAAGGCCGAGGAGGTCACCCGCGAGGCGCGGGCCAAGGCCGACGCGCTTGAGCGCGACGCCCGGCAGCGGCACCAGGAGGCCATGGGCGGCCTGGACGCCAAGCGCACCGCGCTGCAGAAGCACATCGAGGAACTCAAGCAGTTCGAGCGGGAGTACCGCACCCGGCTCAAGGCGTACCTGGAGAGCCAGCTGCGTGACCTCGACGGTCGCGGCCAGGGCCTGGAGGCCGAGATGACCCGCGGGGACGGCACCCGGGCCGCCGGTAACGGGCTGGCCGCCGCTGGCCTCGCCGGTTCCTACGGCGGCGGCGGCGGCGGTCGCTCCGGCGCGCTCGAGGCCGGCCGCTGAACCACCGGGTCGGTGACCGTCGTCAGCACTGCGGTCGCCCGCCCTGCCTCATCGGTACGACGCGGCGGGGGTGAGCCGTGATAGTCATCAGTCTCGCGCTCATCCTCGTCGCGGTGGTCCTGCTGGTGCTCGGCCTGGCCGGAGGGTCCAGCCCCCTGCTGGTCGTCTCCATCGCCGCCAGCCTGCTGGCCGCCGTCGCGCTGGTCGCGGGCGCCCGCCAGGCGGCCGCCGGCCGGGCCTCGGGGCACCGCGGGTCACCCGGGCGCCAGCCGTGGGACACCTCCGGCGCGGCGGCTCCGGCCACCGGCGGCGAGGGCATCCCGGCGCAACACATCCCATCGAACGTGAACACCGGCGATTCCGGGTGGCGGCAACCACCCGGCTCGCCGGTGGCGGACCGGCGGCGGCCGGTTGACGCCGGTGACGACGCCGACGGGTACGACGACGAGCCCGCAGCCCAGGAGATCACCCCGGAGCAGGCGGCCCGGGTGGCCCGCCTCGCGGACGAGGTCCGGGTGGTCGACGGGCGACCGCGCTACCACCTCGTCGATTGCCCGCACCTGGTCGGGCGGGAGCACGAGCCGCTGCCGGTCGCCGAGGCGGTCGAGCTCGGATTCACCCCCTGTGCGCACTGCGCGCCGGACACCACCCTGTTGTCGGAATCCGGACGGCGCTGAGCCGACCCGCCATGGACGATGCGCTCACCGTCGCCGTGCGGGTGAAACCGGGGGCGTCCCGGGCCCGGGTGGGTGGTCGGTTCGACGGCCCGCACGGGCCGGCGCTGGTGATCGCGGTCAATGCTCCGGCGGTCGACGGGCGGGCCACCGAGGCCGCCCGGCGTGCCCTGGCCGGTGCCCTCGGCGTCCGGCCGACCACCGTGTCGCTGCGTACCGGCGCGGCCAGCCGGGACAAACTCTTCCTGGTCGCCTCCGCCGGCCCGGAACTCGCCAGCAGGCTGAGCCGGTTGCGCGACGGGGCCGAGTCGACCGGCTGACGACGCCGACGTCGGGATCGGACCGGAGACCTTGGCCGAGTACGCCGGACCGTCGGGCCTGATCTGCTAGGGTTTCCATTTGCCCCGATATGGCATGAATCGGGGCGGATTGGGTGCTCCGGTGCGGCACGTTGTCGGACGCCTGTACGTTCCGTATCCTTGCCAACCTCCGGAGTGCGCGGCCTCGTGGCCGCGCGCCCGTTTTGTACCCGGGGCGGCCGATGTTGGCGGCCCCAGTCCAGGCGCCGCGGACTCACCGCGGCTCCGTGGCCGAGGGAGCGACGATGGCCAAGCCAGCCGACACCAGGACCGCAGGCCGCAAGCCGGCGGCGAAGTCCACCCGCAGTGCCGCGGAGACCGAGAAGATCCGGGCCGCGCTGGCGGCGCGGCATGACGAGTTGCGAGCCGAGTACGATCAGACGCTGAGCGAGATCACCGAGCTGCAGCGCGACCGCCTGACCGACTCGGCCGGGGACGACCAGGCCGACACCGGCACCAAGACGTTCGAGCGGGAGCAGGAGATCTCTCTCGCCAACAGCATTCTGGAACGGATCACGCAGGTCGAGCGCGCGTTGGAGCGTCTCGACGAGGGTGGTTACGGCTGGTGCGAGCGGTGCGGCAACCCCATCCCGGTGGAGCGGCTGGCCGCCTTCCCGTCGGCCACCCTCTGCGTGACCTGCAAGCAGCTGGCGGAGCGGCGCTGAGGCACGCTCCCTGGCACCCGTACGCGGCGGTGCGACGGCACCGCCGCGATTGTCGATGGGGAGCAGATGAGCGCAGCACCGCCCGCTGGATCCGGCACCGCCGAGTCGGGCACCGCCACGAAGTCGCGGCGCCGGCCGGTCACGATCCTGCTCTGCCTTGCGGCGTTCGCTGTTACGTTCGACGTGATCACCAAGCACCTGGCTCTGGTCGAGCTGAGCGACCGTGAGCCGGTGCGGCTGCTGGGCGGGGCCGTCTATCTGACGCTGACCCGCAACAGCGGCGCCGCGTGGAGCATCGGCAAGGACTACACCTTCATCTTCCCGGTGATCGCGATCGGTGTGCTGAGCTGGATCGCCTGGATGACGCGTACGCTGCGCTCGGTGCCGTGGGCGATCTCGCTCGGCCTGGTGGTCGGCGGCGTGATGGGCAACCTGATCGACCGGATCTTCCGGGCCCCGGGCTGGTTCGTCGGGCACGTGGTGGACATGGTCAGCGTCTTCGACCCGTACGGTCGGGTCTTTCCGGTGTTCAACGTCGCGGACAGCGCCCTGGTCTGCGGTGTGCTGCTCGCCGTCGCGCTGGAGTTCACCGGCCGTCAGCGGGACGGCACCCGGGCCGCCGGCGAGGACCGCCCGGGCACCGCGGCCAAGGAGGGTGCCACGGCCGAGGACGGCGCGGCGGCCGAGGACGGCGCCACCGGCGGTGGGCGGCGGGAGCGCGCGTGATGGCCACCTTCGCCGCCGGCGGCGACCACCGCAGCCTGCCCGTGCCGGACGGTCTCGACGGGATGCGGCTGGACCAGGCCGTGGCCCGGCTGTTCGGCCTATCCCGCACGGCGGCCGCCGCCCTCGTCGACGCCGGTGAGGCGTTGGTCGACGGTGCGGTCCGGCCCAATTCGCACAAGGTCCGGGCGGGTGCCTGGCTGGAGGTGACGCTGCCCGCACCGGCCGCGGCACCGATGGTGGTGCCCCAGGCGGTGCCCGGGCTCCAAGTGGTCTACGCCGACGACGACATCGTGGTGGTCGACAAGCCGGTCGGGGTGGCCGCGCATCCCAGCCCGGGCTGGACCGGCCCGACCGTGATCGGCGGGTTGGCCGCGATCGGGCACACCATCGCCACCAGTGGCGCCGCCGAGCGCCAGGGAGTGGTGCATCGGCTCGACGTGGGCACCACCGGGATCATGGTGGTGGCCAAGAGCGAGCAGGCGTACAGCGTCCTGAAACGGGCCTTCAAGTACCGCGAGGTGGAGAAGCGGTACCACGCCGTGGTGCAGGGCCACCTGGACCCGCTGAGCGGCACCATCGACGCCCCGATCGACCGGCACCCCCATCACGACTACCGGTGGGCGGTGGTCTCCGGCGGGAAGCCCAGCATCACCCACTACGACACCATCGAGGCGTTTCCCTCGGCGAGCCTGGTCGACGTGCGGCTGGAGACCGGTCGTACCCACCAGATCCGGGTGCACTTCTCCACCCTGCGGCACCCGTGCGTGGGTGACCTCACGTACGGCGCGGATCCGACGCTCGCCGCCCGGCTCAAACTGGACCGCCAGTGGTTGCACGCCAGAGAGTTGAGCTTCCAGCACCCCCGTACGGGGGACGAGGTCCGCTTCGTCAGCGACTACCCTGACGACCTGGGACGCGCGCTGGACATCCTCCGCGACTGACGCGCCCTGCCCGTCCCGACCGATCCGACGAGGGGGTTCGCCCGTGCGCGCCGGCGATCTGCTGCGGCAGTTGGACCAGCGACTGCTGCCCCGGCTCGCCGCCGCGGTGACCCGACTCGGCCAGGGCTCGGCCCGGACCCCGGTGCTCGGGTGGGTGGCGGTGCTGTCCTGCGCCGCCGTGCTGTTCACCGCCGTGCTCGCCACCGGTGGCCCACCCGTCCA
>NZ_JBFBAO010000403.1:0-5942 GCF_040682255.1 Micromonospora sp. NPDC051296
GCCCTGGAGCACCTGCGTCGGCTGCCGCTGGGCTACCACACCAGGCGGCAGAGCGGCGACCTCACCGCGCTCGTCACGCACCACCTCAGCGAGCTGGAACCGGTGGTCTTCGGCGCCATCCCCACCATCATCGGTGCCGCTCTGCTGCCCCTGGTGATCGCGGTCGGTCTGCTGCTGGAGGACTGGCGGATGGGCCTGGCCGCGCTGGCGACCATCCCGCTGGCGATGCTGGTCTACGCCTGGTCGCAGCGCACCTTCGCCCGGCTGGCCGCGGAGCGCGCGCAGGCCAGCGGCCAGGCCGCGGCCCGCTTCCAGGAGTACGTCTCGGGCATCGCCGTGGCCCGCGCGCACGGCGCCACCGGTGACCGGGCCGGGCGGCTCGCCCGCGCCCTGGTCCGGCACCGGGAGGCCAGCAACGGGCTGGTGAGTCGGCTGGTCGTACCGCTGGTGCTGTTCCTCACCGTGATCGAGCTGGGCCTGCCGGTGGTGCTGCTCGCCGGGGCCTTCCTGCTGATCGGCGGCGACCTGGCGCCGGCCACCTTCCTGGTCTTCGCAGTGCTGTCGCTGCGTATCCACGGCCCGCTGCGGGCGATGGGCGAGCAGACCGAGAGCCTGCGGGTGGGTGAGGCGGCCGTCGACCGGCTCGGCGCGCTGCTCGCCGAGCCGGTGCCGGCGGAGGTCCGCACCGGCCGGACGCCGCAGGGACACGACGTGGCCTTCGAGAACGTCTCCTACACCTATCCGGGCGCGGGTCGGCCGGCGCTGCGCGGGGTCAGCTTCGCGGCCCCCGCCGGGACGGTCACCGCGCTGGTCGGCAGCAGCGGCGCCGGCAAGACGACCTGCCTGCACCTGCTGGCCCAGTTCTTCGCCCCCGACGGCGGCACGATCCGCATCGGCGGGGTCGACATCCGGGAGCTGGACAGCGCGACCCTGTTCGACGCGGTGACCGTGGTGTTCCAGGACAACTACCTGTTCAGCGAGTCCGTGTGGGACAACATCCGCTTCGGCCGGCCCGCCGCCAGTGACGAGGAGGTGCGGCAGGCCGCGGCGCGGGCCCGGGTCGACGAGATCGTGGCCCGGCTGCCGCAGGGCGGGGACACCATGGTGGGGGAGGGCGGCGCCACCCTGTCCGGCGGCGAGCGGCAGCGGTTGTCGCTGGCCCGCGCCATCCTCAAGGACGCCCCGATCGTGCTGCTCGACGAGCCGACGGCGGCGATGGACGCCACCAACGAGCGGCACGTGCAGCAGGCGTTGTCCGACCTGATCCGGGACCGCACGGTGCTGGTCGTCGCGCACCGGCTGGGCACGGTCCGGCACGCCGACCGGATCGTCGTGCTGGACGGCGGTGAGGTGGTCGAGGTCGGACGGCACGACGAGCTGCTGGCCCGGCCGGGCCGGTACGCGCGGATGTGGGCCGAGCAGGAGGCGGCCCGGTCCTGGCGGCTCTGATCAGGTGGCGATCCAGACGTTCTTCGGCCGCAGGAACTCCCGCACGCCGGCTTCGCCGCCGATCCGGCCCCAGCCGCTCTGCCGTACCCCGCCGAAGGGCGCCGACGGCAGGACGCCGGGCACCCCGTTGACCCAGACGCTGCCGGCGGCGACCGCCCGGCTCACCCGGTGCGCCGTGCGCAGGTCAGCGGTGTGCAGGTACGCCCCGAGGCCGTAGCGGGTGCCGTTGGCCAACCGGACCGCCTCCTCCTCGGTGTCGAAGGAGGTGAAGGCCAGCACCGGCCCGAAGATCTCGTCCTGGGCGAGTTCGCTGGCCGGGTCGACCTCGGCGAAGACGGTCGGGGCGACGAAGTAGCCGTCGCCGAGGTCGCCGTCGAGCCGTTCGCCGCCGGTAACCAGCCGGCCGTGGCCCTGCTCGCGGGCCCGTTCGACCACGCCGAGGATCCGCTGGCAGGCGCTCTCGCTGACCACCGGGCCCATCATCGTGCGCTCGTCGGCGGGGTCACCGAGCCGCACCCGGGCCAGCCGCGCGGCGACGGTACGCAGCACCTCGTCGTAGACCGACGAGTGTGCCAGCACCCGGGTGCCGTTGGCACAGCCCTGCCCGCTCAACGCGATCACGCCGCTCATCGCCAGTCGCGCCGCCATCCGGACGTCGGCGTCGCCGAAGATGATGTGGGCGGACTTGCCGCCCAGTTCGAGGCCGACCGGGACGAGCCGGTCCGCGGCGGCGGCGAGGATCTTCCGGGCGGTCGTCCCGCCGCCGGTGAAGTGCACCTTGTCCACGCCCGGGTGCCGCACCAGTGCCTCTCCGCCGGCCGCCGCGCCCGGCACCACGTTGACCACGCCGGGCGGGAAACCTGCCTCCAGGGCCAGCTCGCCGAGGCGCAACGCGGTGAACGGCGCCAGCTCCGACGGTTTGAGTACGACCGTGTTGCCGGCCGCGAGCGCCGGGGCGAGCATCTGCGCGACGGAGACCAGCGGGCCGTTCCAGGGGATGATCAGGGCGACCACGCCGTACGGCTCGTCGAGGGTGTAGTCGAGGGCCCGTATCGGCCACGTCGGGACGACCTCACCGCCGACCTTGTCCGCCCATCCGGCGTTGTAGCGCAGATGGTCGACCGCGACGCTCGGCATCACCGAGGCGAACTGCCGTGGGCAGCCGTTCTCCAGCGTCTGTAGCCCGGCCAGTTCGGTGGCGTGTCGCTCGACCAGCTCGGCCAGGCGCAGCAGCAGGTCACGTCGTACGTTGCCGACGGTGGCCCGCCAGCCGTCGAGGGCCGCGCCGGCGGCGCGAACTGCCGCGTCCATCTCGGCGGTGCCGGCGAGCGGCACGGTCGCGGTGGCTCGCCCGTCGGCGGCGTAGACGTGCTGGTGCACGCCGCCGGTGGTGGTGGCCGTGCGGGTGGCGCCGATGAGGGCGCCGGTGTCCGGGATCAGCTCTGTCGGGGCGGCGGTGACGGGCACGTGGGACACCTCTTCCGGCTCGGCACGCCAGCTCCCGGCGGGCGGTAAGCGGAGTATGTTGGGTCGGATTCTAGTGTAGTTTGTTGTGTTAGGCAGCCCCATCCGGTCGGTCGGGTGGCGGCTAAGCGCCCCGGATCGATGACGGAGGAGGTCGGTCGTGGCAGGACAGCTGTCGTACTTCGAGTTCGGAGTCCCGGACGTGGCGGTGGCCAGCCGCTTCTACGCCGAGTTGTTCGGCTGGAAGGTGCAGGCGCAGGAACACGGTGGGTCGATCGACACCGGGGAGGCGGGGCCGGGGGTGCCGGCGGTGCCCGGCGGTTTCCACCGCGACCCGGGCCCGCCGCAGCACTACCTGTACTTCACCGTCGACGACATCGACGAGGCCATCAAGCGGGTGGTGGAACTCGGCGGCGAGGTGGAGCCGATGCGCCCTCCGACGGAGGAGTGGGGCGCGTTCGTGGAGTGCCGGGACAACCAGGGCCTGGCCTTCGGCCTGCATGTGCCGCCGAAGCCGAAGAACTGAACTGAGCGCACGCAAAGGGCCGCGCACCGCTCGGTGCGCGGCCCCCGCGCGGCTAGCGTCGCAGGCTCACTGGGCGTCGGTGAGGAAGCGGCCCGGCACGAAACCGGTCCGCGCGGTGGAGAGGCCGCCGTCCACGGTGACCACCGATCCGGTCACGTACGAGCCGGCGCGGCTGCACAGGTAGATGGCCGTGCCGACGATGTCGTCGGGCCGGCCGATGCGCTGCATCGGGGTCACCGCGGCGATCTCCTCGCCCATCGCCTCGAGCACGCCGGCCATCATCCGGGACGGGAAACTGCCGGGGGCGATCACGTTCGCGGTCACCGTCGGCGCGAAGTCGTGGGCGAGCATCCGGGTGATGTGATGGATGGCCGCCTTCGCCGCGGCGGCCGAGTAGGTGGGCATCTCCGGCACCCGCTGCGCGTCGGCGCTGCCGATGTTGACGATCCGGGCCGGGTCGTCGGCGGTGCCGGCCGCCCGCAGCAGCGGGGCCAACTCCCGCACCAGGAACAGCGGGGCCTTCAGGCTGAGGTCGAGCACCCGGTCCCAGGCGCTCGCCGGGAACTGCTCGACCGGGGCGGTCCAGGCGGTGCCGGCGTTGTTGACCAGGATGTGCAGCTTCTGCTCGCGTTCGGCGATCTCCCGGGCCAGCCGGACGCACTCCTGCTCGTCGGAGAGGTCCGCCGGGATCGCCACGCACTCGCCGCCGCCGGCGGAGAGTTCCCGGGCCACGTCGTCGCAGTCGGACTTGGTCCGGGCGGTGAGGTAGACCCGCGCGCCGGCCTCGACGAACCCCTGGGCGATCATCCGCCCGATCCCCTGGGTGCCGCCCGTGACGAGTGCCGTCCTACCCGCCACCGAAAACAGCTCACTCATTGACAACCCTCCACAGACGAGATACTGCGCTACCGTACGATTCAGAGCGGGCCGGTGCTGGTCTCCTCGCCGACGGCGAGCGCGCCGAGCGTGGCGTACGAGTCGCGGCCGGCCACGAAGTGCTGGGTGGCCGTCCGCATGTCGCGCAGCCGCCGTTGCAGCGGCGAGGTCTCGTACACGGCGGTGCCGCCGGCCAGCGTGTGCGCGGTGTCCACGACCTGCGCGCACAGGCTGGTCACCTGCGCCGCCGCCGCCCGCAGCCGGGCCCGCCGCAGCGGTGTCGAGGCCCCCTCCGCCGCCTGCGCCTCGGCCGCCTCGGCGTACAGCAACGCCCGGGCCGCCCGCTGCACGGTCTGCGCCTCGCCCAGCCGGTCCTGGAAGACCGTCGAGGCGGCGAGCCGGCGCGCGCTCAACGCCGGCCGCTTGCCGTCGGCGGCCAGCCGGACCAGGTCGGCCAGCGCGCCGTCGGCCAGCCCGACCGCGACCGCGCCGATGATCAGGCTGGACTGGGCGATGCGGTGCACCGCGTCGGCGTCCTGCGCGGCGACCGCCCGGTGCCCAGGCACCCGCCCGTCCTCGACCGTCACGTCGTGGCTGGCCGTGCCGCGCAGCCCCAGCACCCGCCAGGTGTCCACGATCCGGATGTCCCGCGCCGGCACGAACAGGATGCGGGTGGCCGGCACCCCGTCCGGCCCGACCGGCACGCTGCGGCCGGCGACCAGCACGCAGCTGAGGTAGAACCAGGCCGCCCGGGGGCACCCGGTGACGAACGGCCACTGACCGCTGACCCGCCAGCCGTCGTCGGTCTCGCGGGCCCGGCCCTTGGGGGCCACGGCCCCGGCGACCAGGGTGTCCGGACCGTCGGCGAAGACGTCGTCGAGCGCCTCGGCCGGGCCACAGCGCACGATCAGATGCGACAGCGCCACCTGGCCGACCGTCCACGAGGTCGCGGCGTCGGCGCGGGCGAGTTCCTCCAGCACGGCGAGCACGTCGGGCAGGTCGAGCTGGTCACCGCCGTGGCTGGCCGGGGCGAACATCCGGAAGCAGCCGGCCTCGCGGAGGTCGTCGACGAGGTCGTCGGGCAGCCCACGGTGCCGCTCGACCTCCTCGGCCCGTTTCGCCACTCGGGACGCCAGGTCGCGTACCCGTGACAGCGTTGGGTTCACGTCCACTCCTCCTGTGTGCGGTGTGTCGTGTGCGGACCGTATCTCCCACCGACGGGTGCTGTCCATGGCGAGGCCGCAGCGGCTAGCGTATGTCGGGAAAACAGCACACCCCACACGTACGTCGCCTGGAGGACACCGATGACGACTCCCACCGACACCCAGGCCCGGGTCTTCGCGGTCCGGATGTGGACCTCGCTGCTGGCCACCCAGGAGTTGCTGTCGACGTACCTCGGTGTCCGCCTCGGGCTCTACGACGACCTCGCGGCCAAGGGGCCCGGCACGGTGCGGGAGATCGCCGAACGCACCGGGGTCGACCCGCGCTACGCCCGCGAGTGGCTGGAGCAGCAGGCGGTGGCCGGCATCCTCACCGTGGACGCGTCGCTGCCGGCCGACGAGCGGGTGTTCGCGCTGCCCGTGGCGCACGCCGAGGTGCTGACCGTCTCGGACAGCCCGGTGTCGAT
>NZ_JBFBAO010000404.1:0-5898 GCF_040682255.1 Micromonospora sp. NPDC051296
AGTACGACGCCTCCGGTGAACCGGAGTCTCCCCCCGCACCGATGGCACCACTCTGCTGTGCGCAGGCGGTGGATGCCAGCAACAGCAACGGAACGACCGCCAGCCGCCCACTTCGACGAATACTCATGCCGATCGGACGCGGCCGAAGGTCGAAGCGTTCCCGCCTCCGCGCGGGTCAGTTCGAGGAGCGACGGCGAGCCGGGTTCGACGCCGGTCAGCGGGGCGCGTCGGGGTGCCCGGGCATGCTGGAGCCGCCGCCGCTGCTGCCCGACGCCCCACCGGCCACGCCCGAGCCGTCGTCCTCGGTGACCAGATCCGGCCGAGCGCCGGCGTCCGTCGGGACGTCGGTGTCCGCCTCGACCTGGACCAGGCGGGCCTGGCCGGCATCGTCCTCGGCGTGTTCCGGGTCGATCGGCTGCTCCCCCTGCCGCGTTCTGAAGCCCACGGTCGCCTCCCGTCGGTGCCGTCTCCGGTCGGCGATGGCTACCCCGGGACAAACTGGCGAAACGTGGCCGGCGGCGGATCAGGGTCGGCGGGGGTGCCGCAGCGATCAGGTGGTCGCCCCTTCGTGCCCGGCTGACGCCCGGGCGGCGCCCTGGGCCAGCAGCCACGGCAGGTAGGCGGCCCGGCCGCGGGCATCAGCGAGGACGGTCACCAGCACGGTACTGTCGCCGACCCGCAGCACGGCTCGCTCGCCGGCCGCGTACGCCCCGTCGCCGATGCCGGGCAGCGCCTGCCCCTGGGAGTTGAGCCGCCAGATCCACCGACCCGCCGCCCCGCCCACCGTCTGGACGTTCAGCACGGGCTGGCCGTCGCCGGCCGCGCGGAACTGGGCACCGGCCAGCGGGCCCGGCAGGTCGAGTCGTTCGGCGGCCCGAACCGGCAGACCCAGCGCCTGCCCGACCTCCTCGACGGTGAACAGCGCCGCCGGCTCGACCGACCCGGCCGGCCCGCCGCGTCCCGGCACCGGCAGGTCATCGGTCTCGTCGGCCACGGCCGGCTCGACCAGACTTCGCGAGCGGCCGTGCCCGACAACCGACATGCTGACCACCCGCCGGCTCCAGGGCCGCACCCGGACCGTCACGGTGTCCCCGTCGTGGCAGCCGCCGGCCCACTGACTGGGCAATCCCCACGCGGTGGTGCGGTCGCCGGTGCCGTCGTCCACCGCCAGGTAGTGCAGCCAGGGCCGGGCCGGCTGGTTCTCTCCCTGCGAGGTCGAACGCCACACCTCCAGCCACAGCACCTCGCCGGTGATCGTGCGCTCGGTGACGAGGTCCGCGACGCCGCGCACCGCCGTGTAGCTCCCGGAGACCAGCGACAGCAACGCCAAGACGACGATGCCGTCGGCCACGAAGGTGAATATCCGCGCCGCTTGGTCGGTCGTGGACGGTACGAGGTCGAAGGAGCTGCCGAAGATCTTCAGCAGGAAGACGCCGACCACGATGTTGATCGCCGCGCGGAGCAGCAGTTTCGGTAGCGTCTGCCCGTAGCGCGCGGAGAACCGCGGGTAGCGTACCCGCACCCGGTGCCAGGTGCCGCCGTACGACGACCAGACCAGCGTCCGGTCGCCCATGCCGAGGTCGAGGACGGCGCTGGCCAGGCGGGTGGCACCGACCGCGGCACCGTAGCCCAGGTACCGGTCCCAGATCGCCACCGAGGCCGGCGGCAGTTCGTCGAACTGCTCGTGCCCACGCAGCCAGTCCCGGACACCGAGCCATCGCGCCGCCACCTGACGGCCGAGGGCCGTGTCGCGTTCGCCGGGTGACACCCCGGCGATGGTGCTGAGCACCGCGAACGTGACGAAACCCGCAGCGAGACCAGGGTTGTCGTCCTGCGGGTGCCAGGTGCCGTAGTGGAAAGCGGCCAGGCCGACCCCGACCGCGGCGACCAACGCGGCGGCACCCAGCAGGGTGGTCACCGCCGGGCCGAAGCGCCGTCGGGACAGCCCGGCCGCCCGGGCGTCCGCGACGACCTGCGCGCGCAGCCGCTTGTTCCACGCCTTGGCCCGCGCCCCGTCGCGAAAGGTCAGCGCGGTCAGCGGTACCACGCCGTTCACCGCGAGCCCGCGCACCCGGTCGAGCACCCGGCGCTCGTACGGCCGCAGCCCGCCGTCGTCGGGTGGCACCGCCGGCAGGTGCAGGGTGGTCTGCATCGGGTCGTTGCCCGGCTGGCGTAGCTCGATGAAGCCCCGGGCGGCGAGGTCGAGCAGCGTCGACTCGGCCGCGTCCTCGGTGACCGCCCAGCGGTTGACCAGCAGGCTGACCAGGGCGGGCGGCTCGGCCCCCAGTTCCATGGTGGCCGGCGCGGGAGCCGGACTGGCCGGCCGGGTGACCAGCCGGACGAGGCCGTAGACCACGAACCAGCCGGCGAGCGCGGCCACGCTCACCGCCAGGTCGAGAAGCAGGCGCGGGTCCATCAGTGCGCTCGCGCCGTCAGAAGCGGACCTGGACGGAGGCGCGTTCGCCGTCCAGGGCCTCGAAGAAGTCCATCGCCCGGAACCCGCCGAGGCCGGCGATGAGGTTGGTGGGAATGGACTGCACGCTGGTGTTGAAGGTCTGGACGGCGCTGTTGTAGAACTGCCGCGCGTACGCGATCTTGTCCTCGGTGTTCGCCAGCTCGCGTTGCAGGGCCGCGAAGTTCTGGTTGGCCTTGAGGTCCGGGTACGCCTCGGCCAGCGCGAAGAGCCGGCCGAGGGCCTGGGTGAGGATGTTCTCGGCGTCCGCGCGGTCGGCCACGCCGGGCGTTGCGGCGGCGGCGATCGCGCCGGTGCGGGCGGCGACCACGGCCTCCAGCGTGCCGCGCTCGTGCGCCGCGTAGCCCTTGACCGTCTCCACCAGGTTGGGGATCAGGTCGTACCGGCGCTTGAGCTGGACGTCGATCTGCGCCCAGGACGCCTGCACCTGGTTACGTTGGCGGACCAGACGGTTGTAGGCGACCAGCGCCCAGCCGACCACGAC
This sequence comes from Micromonospora sp. NPDC051296, assembly GCF_040682255.1. Taxonomy (NCBI): domain Bacteria; kingdom Bacillati; phylum Actinomycetota; class Actinomycetes; order Micromonosporales; family Micromonosporaceae; genus Micromonospora; species Micromonospora sp. NPDC051296. The sequence goes on from NZ_JBFBAO010000404.1 coordinate 2,958, forward strand.
CACCACCAACAGGCAGAACAGCCCGCCGACGGCGCTCAGGATTACCCCTCTGCCCATCTGTGACCCCCGCACTGGATCTTCGTTCTGACGCGCGGGCGAGCTTCCCGGCTGGCACGAGCATGGGGACCGCGCCCACACCGGCGCAATCGGGCGATCGGCTGGCAGGCGGCCGGGGCGGTGGTGCTGGGGGTCCCGATCGCAGAAAAGGGCTCCGGCCCGGCGGAAACCGCCGGGCCGGAGCTCTGTGCCGTTGGCGGGTGCGATCAGCTCTCGTCCGCACCTACCGTTGATCGGCCGTGGATCAGCTGATCCGCACCGAGCCGGTGACCTGGCTGTCCCGGACGGTCGCACCGATGGCGTCCACCGAACCGTTGACCTTGCTCTCCACGATCGACACCACGGAGGCGCCGGCCGCGTGAACCGAGCCGTTCAGGTTCGAGTTGAACACGATCAGACCGGCACCCGGGTTGACCTTGATGGCACCGTTCTGGGTCACCCCGTCCATGCAGGTGACGCCGGACTTGACGGTCAGGCTGCCGTTCTGCTTACCACGCAGGACGGTGGTGCAGGCCGGGTAGCTGGGCTGGGTCTGCACGTTCAGCTCATCGAAGGCGATCGCCCGGGCGTTGTTGGTCAGCGGGTCATCCAGCTTGAGGACGTCCAGACCCTTCTGGATGTCGTTCGAGTAGATGTACCCGTTGTGGTAGTACGTCGACCAGGCCCCACCCAGCACGAGGCGGGTGTCCGAGAGCGGGCCCCGCTCCCAGAAGGCGATCTCGACCGGGTTGGCCGTGTCGGTGAAGTCGATCACCGAGACGCCGCCCTGGTACCAGGACTGGACCATGATGTCGCGGCCCATCGCCGGGATCAGCGAGCCGTTGTGGGCAACGCAGTTCTCGGTGGTGCTGTTCAGCCGCGGGATCTTGAAGTAGCTCGCGAAGACCAGCCGACGGTCGGCACCGGTGCCGACGATGTCGTAGAACGCGTTCGCGCCCTGGTTGGTCCGGTAGTTGGCGGTGCAGATCGCCGCGCCGCCGCCGCCGAGCTCGTCGGTGAACATCACCTTGGTGCCGGCGTTGTTGAACGTGGCCGAGTGCCAGAACGCGAAGTTCGTGTCCCGGACCTGGCTCAGGATCACCGGGTTCTTCCGGTCGGAGATGTCCATCAGCACGCCGTCACCCATGCAGGCGCCGCCGGCCAGGTCCAGCTCCGGGTAGACGGTGATGTCGTGGCAACCGCTGGTGCTGCTGGCGCCGGTGGTCTCCGGGAAGAGAACCGGCTCGGCCACCACGGCGGCGCTGGTCGGGTTGTCCAGCGGCACCTCGATGATCGAGATCTTGTCGTGCGGCAGCTTGCAGTAGGCGGCGGTCTGCGACGGGCTGTACGACTGGACGTAGACGTAAACGTTCTGGTCGTCGTTGCCCGGCACCAGCGTCAGGGTGTGCGAACCGCAGTCGGTACGAACCGACTTGATGTACTGCGGGTTGGCCTTGTCGCTGATGTCGAAGATCCGGACGCCCTCCCAGGAACTCGGGTTGGACGCCGTGCTGCTCCCGCTGTTGCACGAGTCGTCGCTACGGACCGCGTCGACCGCGAGGAACAGCAGGTCACCGAAGACCGACGGGTCGCCCTGCGCCCCGGGACAGACGACCTGGCTGACCACCTGCGGCGAGGTGGGGTCGCTGACGTCGAAGATGTTGAAGCCGTTGTAGTTGCCGGCGAAGACGTAGTTGCCCTGGAAAGCCAGGTCAGAGTTGTACGCCGACTCGCTGGCAAATCCGCCGAACTTCGGGACGTTGGCGATCTGCTGGAGGTTGGAGCTGCTGACGATCTCGTCAACGGCCGGAATGGTGTTCGCGGCTGCGCTGACGGGTGACGCCGCCCCGACGGCCCCCAGGAGCAGGGCGCCAGTGGCGGCCAGGCTGACAGCCAGCCTGCGGCTCCCTCGTGGGGTTGGTTTGAACATGTAGGAACACCCTTCGTTGTGCGTGAGCAGGGGTAGCGGGACGATAACCTGATCTGCCACTCAAATATTGTGACATGGATCACACATGGGAACTGCTTGTGATCACGGTTCAGCAACACCTGTCACATTGCAGTGGCACGAATAGCCGCAGGCAGGGCCCAATGCCACCTTTTCACTGCCCATGATCCATTCGACACGCAACCGAGCCGCGCTAACATCCCGGCCAACCTCGGTCGTACGGCAGGAGTCGAGTTGTGCTAGGTGAGTGGATCCGGGCATTTTCCCGGCAGTCGCGGGCGATTGTGCTGGTTGAGCTGGCCGTACTGGCGGTGCTGGTCGCTGGAACGGCGGTGTTTGTCTTCTGGCCGGACGACACCCCGAAGCCGGCGGCGACGGCCGCCCCGCCGGAACTCGAGCTGCCCGGCCTGCCGGACGCCACCGCGCCGGTGCTGATGCCCGGCCGCCCCGGCGAGTCGGCGAAGAGCGTGCCGGCGAACGAGGTGCCGCCCATGCCGCGCCCCACGCACAACAACGCCGACATCCGGTTCGTCACGATGATGATCCCGCACCACGAGCAGGCGCTCGTGATGGCCAAGCTGGTGGCGGACCGCGGCGAGAACGCGCAACTCAAGCTCATCGCCGACCGGATCCTGGCGGCCCAGGAACCGGAGATCAAGGTGTTGGAGGGCTGGCTGACGGACCGCGGCCTGAACCGGAACTCCGGTGGCGGCCACGAGCACACCATGGGCGGCATGCAGTCGGCGGAGGCCCTGAACCGTCTCACCGACGCCCGCGGCGCCGAGTTCGACCAGATGTTCGTCAAGATGATGACCGAGCACCACCAGGGCGCGATCGACATGGCGGGCGAGGCGCAGGCACTCGGCGTCGGATCGCTGCACCGCTTCCGCGACGCCGTGCAGAACTCCTGGCCGGCGTCGTTGGAGCTGGAGGAACACAGCCACGCGGGGATGGCCA
>NZ_JBFBAO010000405.1:0-5850 GCF_040682255.1 Micromonospora sp. NPDC051296
CCGATCATGCAGTTTCGGCGTACCGCGACCCGGGACACCGAACTGTGCGGTCAGCCCATCGCCGAGGGGGAGAAGGTGGTGTTGTGGTACGTGTCGGCGAACCGCGACGCACGCGTCTTCGACGCCGCGGACACCCTGCGCCTGGACCGGGACCCGAACCCGCACCTGGCCTTCGGCATGGGGCCGCACTTCTGCCTCGGCGTACACCTGGCCCGACTGGAGGCACAGACCATGCTGCGGGAACTGGTGCCGCACCTGGCGCGCTTCGAGCTGACCGGCCCGGTCGTCCGGCTGGAAAGCAACTTCGTCAACGGGGTGAAGTCACTGCCCGGACGCTTCACCCCGGCCCGCCGGTGACGGCCCGCCACATGGCGTGTGTGTCGGCTACGTTCGGTCATGCCGACACTCGGCGGTTCGGCATCTGTAAGGAGCCTGCTCAATCCGCTAGTCTGGTTATGATGTCGAGTCACCACACTGTCGGGGTGTGTGCTGTCATGTGACGAACAGCGGAGGGTAGCGATGGGTGACTACACAATCACCATCAGAGCCGAGAATGCCGACACGGAAACCGTCATCTGTGTCGACATGGACGGGTCGACCCCGCGAGTCGTGGAGCTTGCGATGCGGGCCGGCAGCGGCATCTCGGCACCGACCCTCCCCACCTTCGACCTGAACCTGCTGCTGCGCGCGCTGTTCCCGTCCGGCGCGGCGCCCGCGACGCCGGCCGCGGTCGAGAGCACCGTTGGGCCGGCCGTTGAGGAGCCGTCCGCCGAGCAGCCGCGCGCCACCGCCGCCGGCAAGCGGTCGGTGCGGTCCGTTGCCAACCGTGCGGCCTCCGGCGCCGGGCGTCGCCGCACCGAGGCGCCGGTGCCGAAGGGTCGGGTCTACCGGCGGATGCCGGAGGACGTCGTCGAGGTCTTCAACCGCACCGGCACCGTCACCGCCGTCGCCGAACACTACGGCGTGCCCCGGCACACCGCGCAGGGCTGGATCGGCCGGCTGCGCCGCCGTGGCGGTTTCTCCGCCGCCTCCTGACCATCCGCCAGGTGGGCGCGGGCCCGGCCCTCGCCCACCTGGTCGGCCACACCCGCCTACGCCGGGCAGCCGGTGCCGCGGACCGGCTGGAACCGTCGCGGGCCGGAGACCTACCGCGCGGTCACACGGTGATGCTGCTGGCGGGCCGACGCCTCTTCGGCAGGGGCGCCGGGGCGTCGGCCGGGGCTTCGGGCCGGGTGGCCGCCCGCAACTCGGCGAAGGCGGCATCGAGGTCGTCGTAGATCGGGAAGACCCCGTCGAGCTTCATCGTGTGCAGCACGGTGCGGATGAACCTCGACGGTGCGGCCAGGCAGAGCCGTCCACCGCGGTCACGTACCTCGCGGTGGGCGCGGACCAGCAGGCCCAGCCCGACCGGGTCGATGACCTGGACGCGGGCCAGGTCCACCACGACCGTCCCGCCCATGTCGACCGCCCCGCGCAGCGCGGTGCGCAGCGCGTTGCCGGCGTCCGCGTCGAGATCGCCGTTGGTGGCGACCACCATCACGTCGCCGATGCGGTCGATGCCGCGCTGCCCGCCGGCGCGGTCGCCCCCCGACGGGGTCGGGCCCGGTGGCAGCGTGCTGCACCGTGGGCAGCGGTGCGGGCCGGTGGCGAACGGCGAACCGCTCCACCCGTGGTCGGAGACCAGCGTCCAGACGACCTCGGCGTCCGGCAGCACGCACGCGGTGCCGGTGGTGGTCTCGCCGCAGACGTCGCAGATCAGGGTCATCAGGTTGTCGTCCGGTACGACGGTCATCCTGCTTCCTCTCCGGTGCCGCGGCCGGTGCGGCCGGGACACGGACTCGGGGCGTCGGGCGGGTGGCGCCGTCGCCGTGCGGACGGTCAGAGGGAGTCGGAGCGTTCCTTGCCGGCGGTGGCGACCACGATCACCACGCCGACCGCAGCGAGACCGGCCTGGACGACCAGGCCCAACAGGCTGAACCCCCGAACGCCGACGAGCCAGGCGCTGATGGCACCGAGCAGCGCGGCGACGGCGCCGATGGTCATGGTGAGCCACAGCGGCACGCTCGGCCGGCCGGGGACGAGGAGCCGGCCGAGCGCACCGACGGCGAGGCCGACGGCGATGGCCGCGGCGATCCCGGCGATGGTCATGCTGCTCCTCGTACTCGGGGATCCGTGCGTCAGTTGCGGCGCGTCAGGTGCGTACGGTGACGGCAGCGCGGCCGTACGCCGCCGTGCGCGGGGCGGCAACCGGGAGTGTGGTGCCGCCGGCGGGCGGTGTCGCGGCATCGGTGACCACGGTCGGCGGCGCCTCGGAGTCGGTGTGCACCGGCAGGATCTGGTCGAGCCGGGCGGTCTGCAGGATGCGGGCGATGCGCGGGTTGGGATTGCGCACCGAGAGCACGCCGCCGGCACGGACCATCCGGCGGTGCACGTCGAGCAGCAGGCCGATGGCCGCGGCGTCGATGTGCCGGCAGCCGGACAGGTCGATCACGACCTGCTTCGGGTGCAGGGTCAGCAGTTGGTCGAAGACCGCACCGGTCTCCCGCAGGCAGGCCAGGTCGAATTCGGTGATGGCCACCTCCACCAGCGGAACGGTGCACTCGGGGCGTCGTGGCGTGGTCACGGCGGCGGCCCCCTCTCCTGGTGTCCCGAGGTCGGCTCTCACCCTGCCCAGCCGGATTGGCGGGCACCGCGCGGACGTATGACAGTTGCGTGACAAAACACCCGTAAGCCGGGCGCGGTTGGCCGGCCGGTGAGGGCTTGGGGATGATTCGGGTATGACAGCGGTACTGGTGATCGAGGACGACGACCGGATCCGGTTGGCGTTGCTGCTCGCCTTGGAGGACGAGGGCTACGACGCCCGAGGTGCGGCGACCGCGGAGGAGGGGCTGCGCTCGCAGCGCCGGGAGCCGGCGGACTACGTCCTGGTCGACCTGATGCTGCCCGGAATCGACGGTTTCGAGTGCATCCGCCAGCTGCGCCGCGACGACGATGTGCCGATCGTGGTGGTCAGCGCCCGCGACGACACCCATGACATCGTCGCCGCGCTGGAGGCCGGTGCCGACGACTACGTGGTCAAACCCGTGGCGATCAAGGAGCTGACCGCTCGGCTGCGGGCCCTGCGACGGCGGGCCCGCACGGTGGCCGCGGTGGAAGCGGCGGTGCCGGTGTTCGCCTTCGGCGAGTTGGAGGTCAGCCCCGAGGCCGGGGAGGTCCGCCGGGCGGGCCAGCCGGTCGCGGTCACCCGCACCGAGTTCCGGCTGCTGTGCGAGCTGGCCGAGCACGCCGGGCGGGTGCTCTCCCGCCAGCAGCTGCTCAGCCGCGTCTGGGGGTACGACAGCGGCGACGAGCGGCTGGTCGACGTGCACGTGGGCCGGCTGCGCCAGAAGATCGAACCCGATCCGGCCAACCCCCGCCACCTGGTGACGTTGCGCGGCCTGGGCTACAAACTTCAGCGATGATACGCCTCGGACTGCGTGCCCGGGTCACCACCGCGTTCGCCGTGGGTGCGCTGCTGCTGTCGGCCTCGATGGCCCTGGTGTCGTACGAGCTGACCCGCCGTACGCTGCTCGACGAGCGGGAACGCACCGTGCTGCGGGCGGCGTACTACGACGCGGCGGTGGTCCGCATCGGGCTGGACACCGATAACCCGGACGTCGCGGAGGCGTTGCGGGCGCTGGACACCGGCACCAGCCGGCGGGCGCTGCTGCATCTCAACGGAAAGTGGTACGGCCGCGCCGCCGACAACGGTTCCACCGCCGCCATCCCGCCACGGCTGCGGGAGCTGGTCATGGCGGGGGAGCCGGCGGTGCAGCGGATCAGGGTCGACGACCAACCGGTCATGCTGGTCGGCGTGCCGCTGTCGGAGTCGGCCGAGTTCTACGAGATCGCCTCGCTGCGCGAGTTGGAGCAGACCTTCCAGGTCCTCGCGCTGGCGCTGACCGCGGTCGCGATCATGGTGGCCGGATCGGGGGCGGCGCTCGGCTGGTACGCCACCCGGCACGGGCTGCGCCCGCTGACCGCCGTCGCCGACGCGGCCGAGCGGATCGCCGCCGGAGACTTCACCACCCGCCTCACCCCGGACACCGACCCGGACCTGACCCGGTTGTCCACATCGTTCAACCGGATGGTCGACGAGCTGGCCCGGCGCATTGACCGGGACCGGCGCTTCGCCGCCGACGTCAGTCACGAGCTGCGCTCACCGCTGCAGACGCTCGCCGCGGCGGCGAGCGTGCTGTCCCGCCGCCGGGAGAACCAGGACCAGCGGACCGCCACCGCGGCCCGACTGGTGGCCGACGAGATCGACCGCTTCCAGCAGTTGGTCAACGACCTGCTGGACCTGGCGCGCAGCGATCAGCCGGTGCACCGGGAGCCGGTCGACATGGACGAACTCGCCCGGCAGGCGTGTCGCGACCGGAACCTGTCGGAGTCGATGGTGCAGCTCGACGAGGACACCCCGGCGACCTGGCAGGTGGACCAGCGCCGCGTCGCGCAGGTGCTGGCGAATCTGCTCGACAACGCCGAGCGCTACGGCGCGGGTCCGGTCCTGGTGCGGTTCTCCCGCGACGGCGACACCGGCGTCATCGAGGTGGACGACGAGGGCCCGGGGGTGCCGGTGGAGGACCGGAAGGCGATCTTCGACCGCTTCGTTCGTGGCCGGGCGGCCAACTACCGGGGCGGTGGCGACGGCACCGGTCTCGGGCTCGCGCTGGTGGCCCAGCACGCCGCCGCGCACGGCGGCGACGCTTCGGTCAGCGACCGCCCCGAAGGCGGCGCCCGGTTCCGGATCACCCTGCCCGGGAGTGTCACATGACCAACGCCCGTGCCGCCCGCACCGTGCTGGCCGCCGCCCTGCTGACCCTGATCGCCGCGTGCGGGGTGCCCGCCGAGGACCGTCCCCGGACAGTCACCCCGCCGCCCGGCCCGTTTCCGCACACCGCGACGGCCGCGCCGACGGCCGCCGAGACCGGGGCCGTCACCGAGATGCTCTACTTCACCCGCGATGACCGGCTGGTGCCGGTGATCCGCCGGATCGACCAGGTGCCCACCCTCGACGCGCTGTTGCAGGACCTGGTCGCCGGGCCGACGCCCGCCGAGCGCGACGACGGCCTGACCAGCGCGCTGCCGGGCGCGCTCAGCAACGCCGTGGTCGAGCTCGTCGACGGGCGGGCGCGGGTCACGGTCGGCCCGGCCGCCGCGGACACCGGCCGCAGCGACGAGCTGCTCGCGTACGGGCAGCTCGTGTGTACGCTCACCGCCCGCACCGACGTCGAGGCGGTGTTCTTCGTGCGCGACGGCGTGCCACTGCGGGTGCCCCGGGCGGACCTTTCACTCTCGTCGGACCCGCTCACCGCGGCCGATTACGCCGTCCTGATCAGCCCCCGTTGAGTGAGCTTCGACTGTGACGGTTGCGTGACAAACCCAACGGCGGCGGGTGCCGGAGTTTGACAAGGACGCGGGCCCGGGCAGAAGGTCGGCGCCAACGTTGACGTTTGGAGGGACGGCTCTCGTGGAAATCACCGGCTTCTTCACCGCCATCATCATCGGTCTGATCATCGGTGCGCTCGGCCGGCTCGTCGTGCCGGGCCGGCAGCGCATCCCGCTCCTGCTGACCCTGTTGATCGGTATCGTGGCCGCGATCCTCGGCACGCTGGTCGCCGAGGTGCTCGGCGTGGCCGAGACCCGGGGCGTCGACTGGATCGAGCTGGCCATCCAGGTGGCCTTCGCCGCGGTCGGCGTCTCGCTCGTCGCGGGGGCGTACGGCCGCCGACGCTGACCCTTCCCGCCGCCGTACCCGACCTGGCCGGTGCGTACCGAGGCGTTCGCCGACGCGGTCGATTTCACGCCGCG
>NZ_JBFBAO010000406.1:0-5821 GCF_040682255.1 Micromonospora sp. NPDC051296
GGGTCAGGCTGCCGCCAGCTTCACCAGGTTGCTGCGACAACCCGGCGGTGGGTCCTCTCACCCCACCCGGTCACACAGCGCCTCATGGCGCACCAGGCTGGTTTGGATGGCGTTGTAGGCGACCAGGGCGACCAGGCCGGCAGCCACGCCCGCGCCGCGCCCCATGCCGTGCGCGGCGATGCCGTAGTAGGCCGCCGGATGCCCGACCTGCCGGGCCATCGCGGTGTAGCCCACCGCGAGCAGCGCCACCGCCCCCGCCACCAGCAGGAACGTCAACGGCAGGGCCACCACCCGGGTGGTCGCGTAGGTGGCGGGGATGCCGCCGGCGAGGACCACCAGCGGGGCCGAGGCGGCGGCCCCGAACACCCACAACCCGAACGGGGTGAGCGTCCTGCGGGCCAGCGCCACCGGTACGTGCGCGGAGCTGGTCAGGGTCGGCATGAGGTGTCCTCCTGGCGTTGAATGGGTCGGTGTACCGGGGTGCGGTGCACGCGGAGCCGGCGGGGCATGACGCCGCCGTCGCGGTCGTCGTCGGGCACGGTCCGCCACAGCCGCCACAGCACCGGACCACCGCCGTCGAGCCGGATCGGCGTTCGCGGCGCGTAGCCGAGCCGCGCGAGCAGGCCGTCCCGGGGCCGGTCGGTGACGACATCGGCGTACGACGGCAGCCCGTGCGGGTCCAGCAGCCGGTGCTGGGCGGCCAGCAGCTCGCCTGCGGCGCGCTCGTCACCGGCGAGCTGGATGAGCTGGTGATGCGGCGTGTGCGGGTGCACCGCGTCGGCGTACGAGTGCAGCAGGGCGAACCGGTCCGCGTCCGGGCCGAGCGCCCGGTGCAGCCCGAACGGCAGCGCCGCCGGCGGCGAAGGTGGACCGAGCCGGGGGTACCAGACCGCCACGGCGGCGCGGTCGTCGGTGGTGTCGACCTGACCGTGCGCCAACCCGTGCGCCAGCACGAACCGGGCGTACGCGGCCAGCACCGCCCGGCGGCGGGCCGTCTCCGGTACCAGCCACGCCGACACCCGTCCCGCCGCCAGTTCGGCGGCGAGGAGCACGGTCAACGCGGGCAGATCGTCGCCGGTGGCCCGGCGGGCCGTGCCCTCGACAAGTCGCACGTCACGCCTCCGCCGACCGGTCGCCGGTGCACCGTTCGCGCTGCGGCGCGGGCTGGCGGGGCGACGGTTGCCCCCACCGGGCCGAGTCCAGTGCACGTTGGAAGCTGACCGGCAGGTGCAGGTCCCCGGCGGCGACCCCGGTGGCGGGCAGCCGCACCCGGGCCGCCTCGATCAGCGCCGGCGGCCCGCAGACGAAGAACGCCTGCCCCGGCCGGTGGTGGTAGCGGGCCACCGTGAGCAGGTCACCCTGCGCGGCCGGGTCCACCGCCGGGTCGTCGGAGAACGTCGGCACGATGGTGAGCCAGCCCCGATGGGCGTCCTGAAGCTTGTCGAGCGCCACCGCGTCGTAAAGGTCGAACAGGGTGCGCGCCCCCACCACCAGGGTGACCCGCCGTCCGCCGGGGGCCGCGGCGACCTCCTCGACCATCGCCCGCAGCGGCGCCAGCCCCGTGCCACCGGCCGCGAGCAGCAGATCGGCACCACCGGACGCCGCCAGCGACAGCCCCACATCGGCCGGCGGCCCGAGCCACAGCGTCTCGCCCGGCGTCACCTCCGAGACCAGCAGCGGCGACACCACACCCCGCGCGACAGCGCGGACGTGGAATTCCAGCCTCCCGTCCGGCCGAGGCGCGTTCGCCGGGGAGTACCACCGCCACACGCCGGGCAACCGGGGCGTACCCACCGGCACCGCCTGCCCCGGCCGGAACCGCAGCCGCCGCACCGGCCGGACCGTCACCACCGCGACCCCGGCAACCGGCTCGGTATGCGACTCGACCTCACCGACCATGACCTGCGGCCCGTCGCCGACCACTCCCGCCGCCCGCTCCACCACCCGCAAAGCGCGCCGACAACCCCGCTCCCAGGGCCCCGCCAACGACGGATCCCACGCCGCACCCGCGAACCGGCTCACCGTGTCCACCAACGCGGCACTGATCGCGGTGTCGTGATACGGCTGGAGCCCGAACCGCTGGTACATCCGCCCCAGCACCGCCAGCGCCGCCCGCCGCCCCGCCGGATCGTCCCGACCCGCGATCAGCTGCCCGAGCGTCGTGAAGAACATCGCCGCGTACCGGTGCGGCAGAAACCGCACCGAGCGGTCCTCCATGAACGACCAGAAATGATCGCTGGCCCGCTCATGCACCCAACGAACAGCCACCCACGACAACCCCGAGTCAGCCATCACGTCGGCCTCCGGACAACGACCACGGTTGTCTCCCCTTCTCGACAGAGCTGTTCGTGCGGCATTTCAGGAACCCGGATGATTCTGAGTAGTCGTGTTCTCGTCCCCGATGTGCTGATGCACGTGCCGAGATCCACCCTTCGCTGTATGTCGGCGTCAGAACACCCAAGTGGACGGTGAATCGCTGAGCCCAAATTTCCTCGTCCGGCGGGCAATTTCTCGTCGCAGTGGAGTCGTGGCGGGAGCACGTTCCATCGGCGCGGTTACGGCCCAAATCTCCCTACGCTGCGGGGAATGTTGGGAAACAGCAGGAACGTATGGTGATGGGCATGACCGACGTGATGTACGCCCGGGTGAACGCCGACACTGCCGCCGGCCTGATGGACAGGCTGTGTGAGGTCTACGCCGACGCCTACGGCGAAGTGCCCGGCGAGGACGCCAACGTCAAGACCGATGCCTTTCGGGACCGGGCTACCGGTGCGCTGCCTGCCCGCAACTACGAGTTGGTGATCGCTCGGGCGGGTGACGAGCTGGTCGGCTTCGTCTTCGGCTACAGCTTGCCGCAGGAGCGGGATTGGTTCGCTGGACTCGACCCGGCTCCCGAGCCGGGCTTCACCGACGAACGCGGTGGCGAGCGAACGGTCGTGCTGGCCGAGATCGAGGTACGGAAGGCGTGGCAGGGCAGGGGAGTCGGGCGAGGGCTGCACGATGAGTTCTTGAGGAGCCGCCGCGAGGAGCGGGCCACACTGTCGGCCAACCCGGCGGCGACCGCCACCCACGCGCTCTACCAGCGGTGGGGTTGGCAGCGGGTCGGCACCGTGCCGGGACGGCCGGGGGCCTACTACCGCGAGTACGTCAAGTTCGTCCGCCCGCTGCGCTAGCCGGCGGGCTGCGATCGGTAGGCGGCGATCGCCTGGTCAAGCTCCCGCACGGCACGAGTGCGCCGCCATGGGTCGAGTCCGCTCCGCAGCTGCCGTACCCGCTGCTCGATACGGCGTGAGGAGTTGACCGAGGTCAGCTCCACCACCTCGGTGATGGTCTGGCAGGCCAATCCGAGGTTCTGCTGGCGGGCGAACGCCTCGGCGCGATAAAGCAACCGGAACGAACGGTTGTGTAGGTTGCCTTTGTCGGTGAGGCCCAGCGCCTTGTCGGTCGCGGCGAGAACCGTGTCTGCCTGACTGAACTTCAGTGCGTTCTGGGCGCTGGTGCTCCAGTAGAACGACTCGTCGTAGAAGTACCACCACGACTGGCGAGGACCATCGTCAGCCGCCGCCGCTTGAAGGGCGGCGTACTCGCGGTCGAGGAACTCCTGCGACCGTGCGGCCTGTCCGTCGGCGGTCAACGCGCGCACGGCAACATCGGCGGCGTAGGCGCGGGCGTAGGGGCTGCCGCTCTGCTCGGCCCAGGAAGCGGCGGCAACCGCATGGTCGATGCCCACCCGAGGCTTACCCTGCCAGGTCGCCAAATGACTCATCGTGCACAGGACGTAGGTCACCAACTCGACGGCCCGAGCCTCGTGTGCGGCGGCCCGCGCATCGTCGTACAGCCGCTGAGCGGCGCTGTAGTTGCCCATGTTGAAACACAGCCACCCGGCCAACTGGGTCAGCTCGGCGTACGCCGCCACCGCCCGGTCACGCGGTGCACCAGGCGGAGCAACCCTCGCCTGCTGCTCGGCGATCCGCCGATAGGCCAGCGCGCTCGGCAACGTCGAACCCGCCCCAAGCACGTCCCCCTGCTTCCGCAGGTGGGGCATCATCGCCTCACAATGCGCCAGCGTCGCCGGATCGAACCTGCTGACCTCTGGCACCGACGCGGCGCTTGCGTGCTCAGCCGCGCCCGGCAGCTCGGCCAGCGGCGCTGCGGCGGCAACCGCCAACGCAGCCGCCAGCTTGCCCAGCATGTCCCTACGGGCCCTGGAGTGCGGCATCCGTTGCATCCACATGACAATGACCTGCGCCAGCTTCCCGAAGTCGATCTCCTCGGGCCGGTGGAACAGGCCGGTGGCGTCCGCTGTTGGCGGAACACTCGCCTCGATGCCGGGGTGCCGACCGAGCAGATCGTGAAGCAGGGTCTCTGCCTCACCTGGCACGATGATTCCACTCGTGACGCCGCCGGTCGAGTCCGAGGAAACCGCCACGGACGTCCGGGCAGCGGAATCAAGGTGACGGAAATCCGGCAGGTCGGCCAGCAGGTCAGCGACGCTGCATTCGTAGATCTCGGCCAGACGGGACAGATTATCGTGTGACGGCGAGTGGCCACTCCTGCCCGGCCAGATCTCCCAATAGGAGAAATTCTTGAAGGTCTTGGGCTCGTGGGGCCAGCGCCGATTCCACTCCTCGGCCGCCTGCGCCTGGCTCCATCCCCGCACCGCCCGCAACGCCACCCGGGGATTGAGCCGGAACCTCGTCCGGAAGATCTCGGCCGCCTCAACCCAGGTCTTCCCCGCCGACCGCAACTCGGCAGCCAGCGCCGCCTGCTGCTGACGCAGGCTCTCTGACCTTCCCTCGGACACCCCACCATCTCCGATTCAGCCGTACCCATCGACGCCTATGGCCCGACGTTACGCACTCGACCTTCCGCAGGGAACTTCCCCACGACACGGGGAAATCGCGTTCGCTTCACCGCATGCGTGGGGAGCAGCCTCCGGGATGTCGCGGCGTGAGGTTGGTCAAGGGATCACCCCCGCGTGCGCGGGGAGCAGAACCTGGCCGAGGTCGCCCGGCCCACCCGCACGGGATCACCCCCGCGTGCGCGGGGAGCAGAACCTGGCCGAGGTCGCCCGGCCCACCCGCACGGGATCACCCCGGCATGCGCGGGGAGCAGACGCCTGCCTCTTGCAGAATCGACACCCACTCGGGATCACCCCCGCATGCGCGGGGAGCAGCCAGGAGTCAACAACCTCCGGCCGCACGCCCAGGGATCACCCCCGCAGTGCGCGGGGAGCAGAATTCGTGGGGTCCGTCATGCCCTTCCGTTTTGGGATCACCCCCGCATGCGCGGGGAGCAGATGGACGACATCGACATCGGGATGAAGATGGTCGGATCATCCCCGCATGCGCGGGGAGCAGCCGTCGTTGCCCTGCTCCCACAGCTGCACCGCCGGATCATCCCCGCATGCGCGGGGAGCAGACCTGGCCGTTTCGGAACGTCTCCGGCGTGTCGGGATCACCCCCGCATGCGCGGGGAGCAGGCCGGCCACCGGCCGCGCCGTAACGACTTCAAGGGATCACCCCCGCATGCGCGGGGAGCAGGGAACACACGCCCGGGCGGAAGACCGACCCGAGGGATCACCCCCGCATGCGCGGGGAGCAGCCGAGGTTGTCGGTCGCGTACTCGGCGACGACCGGATCACCCCCGCATGCGCGGGGAGCAGGCGGCCGTTCCGGTGGTCCGCGACGGTGGCCGGGGATCACCCCCGCATGCGCGGGGAGCAGTGTCGACGACGCGCTGAGACTGACCCTCTAGCGGCGGATTGGGACTGACCCCTCCGAGGCTGGAGGGGTGATCGCATTGGAAGACTGGGCTGAGA
>NZ_JBFBAO010000407.1:0-5806 GCF_040682255.1 Micromonospora sp. NPDC051296
GGCAGATCGCCCGAGGTGGCCCGGGTGAAGATCTCCACCTCGACGTCCGCCTCGGCCAGTCGCCGGGCGACCTCCAGGATGTAGACGTTCATGCCACCCGCGTCGCCGGTGCCCGGCTGGTGCAAAGGCGAGGTGTGCACCGAGAGCGTCGCGATCCGCCGGGGCCGCGGCCACGGCAGGGCACCTCGCTGACGACCGACACCGGTGTGCATTTCCGCCACGTCCGCTCCCTTTGCCACGGTTGATGCCGTCCCGCACGACCGGCGCTCCTGCGTCAACCTCGACGCCGGATGTCATCTTCCCGATCGCCAGCGGGAAATACGTCGGCCAGCCCCACCGGCGTGACCGACCTCATCGCGAGGGCGGTGCCCGACGGCCATGGGCGGAGGCGAGAATGGCCCGATGAGTCCTGTCGCCATCGTCACCGGAGCGTCCAGCGGGATCGGCGCCGCCACCGCCCGGCGGCTCGCCAGCGAGGGTTTCCACGTCCTGGCCGCGGCGCGGCGTACCGACCGGCTGGCCGGCCTGGTCGCGGAGATCACCGCCGCCGGCGGTGCCGCCACCGCGGTGGCCTGCGACGTCACCTCGGACGAGTCGGTGGCGGGTCTCGCGCAGGCCGCACAGCAGGCCCCCGGGCCGGTGACCCTGCTGGTGAACAACGCCGGCGGGGCGCGCGGGCTGGACCCGGTCGAGTCCGGGTCCGTCGGCGACTGGCAGTGGATGTACGACGTGAACGTGCTCGGCACGTTGCGGGTCACCCAGGCGCTGCTGCCGGCCCTGGAGACCTCCGGCGCCGGCACCATCGTCATCGTCTCGTCGACCGCCGGCTTCACGGTGTACGAGGGCGGGGGCGGCTACACCGCCGCGAAGCACGCGCAGACCGCGATCGCCGGCACGCTACGGCTGGAGCTGTGCGGCCGCCCGGTCCGGGTGATCGAGATCGACCCCGGGATGGTGAAGACCGACGAGTTCGGACTGGTCCGGTTCGACGGTGACGCCGACCGGGCCGCGGCCGTCTACGCCGGGGTCGCCGAACCGCTGGTCGCCGAGGACGTCGCCGACTGCATCGCGTGGTGCGCGACCCGCCCGCAGCACGTCAACGTGGACCGGCTCGTCGTCCGACCGCTGGCCCAGGCCGCCCAGCACAAGGTGCACCGGGCGAGCTGAGCCGGGATCGCGCGATGGCGACGCGGGCGTCCCGGCCACTCGGTGTGGTGACCCGGGGCACCACCAATCCCAACCGGCTACGCCGGGTGGACAACTGGATCGTGGAGACCTACGCCGACGTGCTGCGGGCCGCGCCGGATCCGCTGGTGGTCGACCTCGGCTACGGCGCGACCCCGGTGACCGCGGTGGAGCTGCGCGCCCGGCTCGCCGCCGGGGTCCGCGCCGACGTGCGGGTGGTCGGGCTGGAGATCGATCCGGTACGCGTCGCCGACGCCCAGCCCGCCGCCGACCCGCCCGGGCTCACCTTCGCTCGGGGCGGCTTCGAGCTGGCCGGCCATCGTCCCGCCCTGGTCCGCGCGTTCAACGTGCTACGCCAGTACGACGAGAGCGAGGTGGCCGGCGCCTGGGCCACGATCACCACCGGGCTGGCACCCGGCGGGCTGCTGGTCGAGGGCACCTGCGACGAGTTGGGCCGCCTCGGCGGCTGGGTGCTGCTGGACGCCACCGGCCCGCGCTCGCTGACGCTGGCCGCCCGGCTGGCGACCCTGGACAGCCCGGCCGAGCTGGCCGAACGGCTACCCAAGGCGCTGATCCACCGCAACGTCCCCGGCGAACCCATCCACGACCTGATCCGAGCCCTGGACGACGCCTGGCGCGCCGCCGCCAGCTACGCCCCATTCGGCCCCCGCCAACGCTGGCTGCACACGGTGGCCGCGGTCCGCGCCCAGGGCTGGCCCATCCTCAACCACCCCCGCCGCTGGCGCCTCGGCGAACTAACCCTCCCCTGGCCCACCATCGCCCCCACCCAGCCCCGCCCCACGCCTCGTTGATCATGAAGTTAGCGGGGCTTTTGAAGATCAAAGCGCCCGCCAACTTCATGATCAACGGGAAGGTCGCGGCGCGGGGTGGGGTGGGGTTAGAGGGTGCAGTTGATCAGGACGGGTTCGGGGTGGAGGGTTACGCCGAACCGGGCGTGGACGGTGTCGCGGATGTCGCGGGCGAGGGTGATCAGGGCTTGCGTGCTGGCGGCGCCGGTGGGGTTGGTCAGGGCCAGGGTGTGCTTGCTGGAGATGGCGACGCCCTCGGGCCCGGGGTGGCCCTTGCCGAAGCCGGCCTTGTCGATCAACCAGGCCGCGCTGACCTTGACCACGTCCCCGGCGCCCGGCCAGGCCGGCGGCTCCCCGACCTCGGCGGCCCGCTGCCGCAGCAGCTCGTACCCGGCGCCGTCCAGCACCGGGTTGGTGAAGAAGGAGCCGACCGAACGGGTGTCCGGGTCGGCCGGGTCGAGCACCATGCCCTTGCCGGCACGCAGCCGCAGCACGGTGGCCCGCGCCTGCGCCAACGGCACCCGGTCACCGACTTCGACGTCG
Organism: Micromonospora sp. NPDC051296; assembly: GCF_040682255.1. Lineage (NCBI taxonomy): Bacteria > Bacillati > Actinomycetota > Actinomycetes > Micromonosporales > Micromonosporaceae > Micromonospora > Micromonospora sp. NPDC051296. The sequence goes on from NZ_JBFBAO010000407.1 coordinate 2,538, forward strand.
AGTGCCCGGGCCAGCTCCGCGTAGCGGACCGGGCCGGACAGCGGCGAGCGGGCCAGCCGGAAGTCGACCGAGAGCACCACCCAACGCTCGCTGTACTTGAAGATGCTGGACCGGTAGGCGAAGCCGCAGTCCACCGCGGCGACCCGGCCGACCGCGCCGGCGACCCGGTCGTAGACCTGCACGCCGGTGATGGTCTCGGCGACCTCCTGCCCGTACGCCCCGACGTTCTGGATCGGGGTGGCCCCGGTCGAGCCGGGAATGCCGGACAGGCACTCCAGCCCGGACCAGCCGTTCTGCACGGTCGCGGCGACCAGGTCGTCCCACGGCTCGCCGGCCTCGACCCGCACCGTCACGGTCTGCTCGTCCTCGGCCAGCACCCGCAGGCCCCGGGAACGGACGAGGACCACGGTGCCCGGGAAGCCGACGTCGCCGATCACCACGTTGCTGCCGCCGGCGAGCAGGAGGATCTCCTCCCCCGCCTCGCGTACCCGGGCGACAATCTCCTCCGTACTGGTAGCGGTAACGATCCGTCCAGCCGGCCCGCCGAGGCGTAATGTGGTGTATTGCGACAGATCACCCGTGGTGACGGGTTGAGCGGCGGCTGCCGGCTGGGCGTAGACGTCAGACACGCCTTTCACCCTAGGCTGAGGGATAGCCGCGGCACCCACTGGTGGCCCGGTCACCCCCGGGAGGATGGCGATGAGCAGATTGCATGGCACCAAAGACTTCTGGATCGGGGCACTCCGGGCGGAGGGCCCGGCCTTCGCCGCTGCGGTGGCCGAGGCCCCGCCCGAGACACCTGTGCTGTCCTGCCCCGGCTGGACGGTGACCGACCTGGCCCTGCACCTCGCCGGCATCTACCAGTGGGTACGCTCCGTTGCCGGCTCTGGCGAGACCACCGCCCCGCAGCAGAGCCGGTCGCAGCCGGCCGAACTCGCGCCAGGCGTCACCGCCGCGCAGCAGTGGCAGCAGGCGTACGACGAGTTGATGGCCCTGTTCGACACCCTCGACCCGGAGGCACCGGCGTGGAACTGGGCCCCGCAGCCGAAGAAGGCGGCCTTCTGGCCCCGCCGGATGGCGCACGAGACGGCGGTGCACCGCTGGGACGCCCAACTCGCCATCGCCGCCGGTGAACCGATCGAGTCGAAGCTCGCGGCCGACGGGGTGAGCGAGGTGCTCGACACCTGGCTGCCGGCCGGCCGGCGGAAGGCGACCGGGCAGTGGCACGGGGTGGTCCGGCTGAGCGCGACCGACGCGGCGCATGAGTGGTTCCTGCGGCTGCGCGGCGAGGGGGTGGCCCTGCTGGACACCGGCACCATCTTCGACCACGACGACCACCACGCCCGGGTGCACGTCAGCGGCACGGCGAGCGATCTGCTGCTGGCGTTGTGGGGGCGGGTCAGTTTCGACACCCTGACCGTCGCCGGCGACCGCGCCCTGCTCGACGGGGTGCGTACCGGCTGAGCCCGACGATCCACCACGAGCGGCCTTCCTGACCGGGAGGGCCGCTCGTGGCCATTCTGTGACCCTTCCGAGAGAGCGCTCTCTTGACACCGGTCCCGGGCGGGCCGCAGGCTACGTGAGAGCGCTCTCAGACCCAACCACCACCACCCTTACCTGAGAGGGGTCACCAGACAATGGGCACTTTCCCGCGCCACCGCCTCGCGGCGGTCGCCCTGGCCGCCGCCGGCGCGTTGCTCGTCACCAGCGGCTGCGGTGGCAGCGACGACGCCGGAGACGGCAACATAACGCTCACCGTCGACGTGTTCGGGCAGCTCGGCTACGAGCAGCTCTACCGCGAGTACGAGGACGCCAACCCCGGCGTGAAGATCGTCGAGCGAGGCACCGGCGGCAACCTCGACGAGTACTCGCCGAAGCTGACCCAATGGCTCGCCGCGGGCAAGGGCGCCGGCGACATCGTCGCCATCGAAGAGGGTCTGATGGTCGAGTACAAGGCCAATCCGGACAACTTCGTCAACCTGCTCGACCACGGCGCCGCCGAGCTCAAGGGCAACTTCCTCGAGTGGAAGTGGAACCAGGGGCTCACCGCCGACGGCCAGAAGCTGATCGGGCTCGGCACCGACGTCGGCGGCATGGCCATGTGCTACCGCACCGACCTCTTCGCGAAGGCGGGTCTGCCCACCGACCGCGACGAGGTCTCCAAGCTCTGGCCGACCTGGCCGGACTACATCGCCACCGGTGAGAAGTTCAAGGCCGCGAACACCGGCGCCTCGTTCCTGGACGCGGCCACCAACACGTTCAACACCATCGTGCTCCAGACCGCCGGTAACGCGCAGGGCTACCACTACTACGACACCAGCGACAACCTCGTGGTGGACAGCAACCCGGCGGTGAAGCAGGCCTGGGACACCACCATGCGCATCATCAACGCCGGCCTGTCCGGCAAGTACGGCTCGTGGTCCGAGGAGTGGGTCTCGGCCTTCAAACAGGCCAAGTTCGCCACCATCGCCTGCCCGGCCTGGATGACCGGCGTGATCGAGGGCAACGCCGGGCCGGAGGCCAAGGGCAAGTGGGACATCGCCCGGGTGCCGGGCGACGGCGGCAACTGGGGCGGTACGCACCTGGCCGTGCCGAGGCAGAGCAAGCACCAGGAAGAGGCGATCAAGCTGGCCAAGTTCCTGACCAGCCCGCAGGGTCAGATCGGCGCCTTCAAGGCCAAGGGACCGCTGCCGTCCTCGCCGCAGGCGCTGGACGACCCCGCCATCGCCGAGGCCACCAACCCGTACTTCTCCGACGCCCCGATCGGCACGATCTTCGCCGCGGGCGCCAAGACCCTGAAGCCGGTCTACATGGGCCCGAAGAACCAGGCCGTCCGCACCGAGGTGGAGAACGCCGTGCGCACCGTCGAGCTGGGACAGCGCACCCCCGACCAGGGGTGGCAGGACGCGGTCGCGAACGCCAAGAAGGCCGCCGCCAAGTAACCGGCCCGACGGCCCCCACCCCGCCGCCGATCCAGGACCCGCCGCGTCCACTGGACGCGCGCGGCGACCAGCCCTGGATCGGCGCGGGGCGGGGGCGTGGAAAGGAGTCAACGGGTCATGGCGTTGCAGCTCGACGCGCGACCGCCGGCCACACCGGGACCGCGCGACACCCGCCTGCGGCGGGCCGGCCGGCTGAGCCGGATCGACGCGAAGTACTCGCCCTACCTCTACAGCCCTGTGCGAGTCGTTCCTGCGCCGCGTCGCCGACTCCCGCCGCGGCCGCCCGATCACCTTCGTGGTGGTGGACAGCACCAAGGTACTGCTGCC
>NZ_JBFBAO010000408.1:0-5773 GCF_040682255.1 Micromonospora sp. NPDC051296
GCGTGGGCAGCCGAAAAGCGAGCGACAACCCGGGCGCCTCGACCGAAGCCTGGCCCGGCCACGGTCGCAGGTCAATGAAACAAGTAGCCGATGAGCGGATGCCCGGCGGTTTGTCCGCCGCGAGACGCAGGCGAGGTCTTCCCGGCAGGGCAGCCGTGTCCGTCTGCGTAGGATCGCTTGGTGACCGAGGAGGACCGAACACTGCCGGCCGTCGTCGAAGAAGCACACGCATCGGGGTTCTTCGAGGACCACGACGGCCACGACTTCCAGCCGGACGACATGTTCATGTGGTCCGGCGAGACCACCGAGTGGTGGCGTTACTGGACCGGCGACTCGGCCGCCGGCGCCCCACCGTTTCGGGTCTTCGGACGCGACGGGTCCGGCGGGTTGGCTGCCTTCTGGATCCGTGCGCCGGGAGCCGCAATCGAAACACAACCCATCGTGTTCCTCGGTTCGGAGGGCGAACTGCAGGTCATCGCCCGAGACCTGGGTGACTACCTTTGGCTGCTGGCGAGCGGCGTTGGACCCTTGGAGACTGTCGACGGCCTTCACCGCGTACCCGAGCCCATCACGGAGCTCGTCGCCATTGCTCAGCGACACACCGGCACTGCGCCGCGGACCGTTGAGGCACTGATCGCCGCCGCCGATGCCGAGCTACCCGCGTTGACAGCGCTCGTCACTTCCGCAACCAAGTAGGCAAGCGGGGATCCGTACGGCCGACGCACCCTCACCGATCTGCCTCCGCCCGACGTCCGAATCTGGCCGCGATTCGTGCGCTACGCAGAGTCACGGCGCGTTGGCGTGGGTGGCGCACGGACGTGTCGAATTGAGGACGTTGCTTTGGGTGGCATGGCCTGGTCGTTCGGTTCCGTCGTCGACCGCGTACCGCTGCCGGGTGAGCTGGTGTGTGGTCACCCGGCAGCGGCGGTTACGCCGTCAGCCGCGCGTGGTGCAGGATTGCGGCCAGCTCGACCGGCCGGTTGAGCATCGGCCAATGCCAGGTCGGCAGTTCCTCGTAGCGCCACGCGTCGCCGGCCATGTGGCGGTACAGCGGCATTGTCGCGGCCATCCCCTTCGCCTGCGCGGCGGTGAAGCTCGACAGCACGCCGAGTCTGGGCAGTTTCTCCCACGCCCCGGTCAGCCGGACCGGGGCGGTGGCGGTCGCCCACGGCTGGTCGACCGACCGCTCGCGCAGCAGCGTGACGATCGAGTCACCCACGTCGGGCACGCCGGCGGCCAAGTCGGCCCAGGGCGGCGGCAGCAGCCGCCACCCGTCACCGTGGTCGGCCACCAATGCCGCGTTGCGCTCGCGCTCGGCCGGCGGGGTGAACTCGACCTGGGCCACCCCGTCGGGCAACGGGCCGGTGTCGACATAGACCAATTGGGCGACGCGGTCGGTGACGCGGTCGGCGGCCGCGGTGACGACGCTACCGGCGTAGCTGTGCCCGACGAGGACCACGTCGCGAAGGTCCTCGTAGCGCAGGAGGTTGACCACGTCGGTGACGTGGACGTCGAGGTCGGTGTCGGGACGGGCCAGGTGGGCGCGCTCCCCGAGGCCGGTCAGGCTGATCGGGTACACGTCGTGGCCGTGCCGGCGTAGTTCAGCGGCCGTCGAATGCCAGGCCCAGGCGCCGAGCCAGAACCCGGAAACCAGTACGAATGTCGTCATGCGTGGCACGCTACGGTCAATACCGGACAGTTTCCGCCCGGATTAGGAGGACTTCTTTGGCCAGACCGACAGCGCGGGTACTGGCCCTGCTGGAGATCCTCCAGTCGGGCGGCGCATTCAACGTCGCCGACCTGGCCCGCCGGCTCGGCGTCGACGAGCGCACCGTCCGCCGCTACGCGGCCCACCTCCTCGACCTGGGCATCCCGGTCGAGGCGCGCCGTGGCCGCTATGGCGGGTACCGGCTCGCGCCCGGATACAAGTTGCCGCCGCTCATGCTCACCGACGAGGAGGCGGTCGCCATTGCCCTCGGCCTTGCCGCCGGGCACCGCGCGGGACTGGTCACAGCCGATCACGCGGCCACCGAGAGCGCCACCGCCAAGCTGCGCCGGGTACTGCCAGCCGCCCTTGCCCGGCGCATCGACGCCCTACTGGTCACCATGGACGTCACCGGGCCGGTCCGGCAGCCCGCCCCGCCCGGCACCGAGGTGCTGCTGGTGCTCGCCGAGGCGGCCCGCCACCGACACCCGGTACAGCTGACGTACACCACCTGGCATAGCCGCTCCAGCGAACGCGGCCTGGACCCGTACGGGCTGGTCTTCCACAACGGCCGCTGGTACGTCACCGGTCGCGACCACGCCAGCGGATCGGTTCGGACATTCCGACTCGACCGCATCGGCGCCACTCGCGCCACCGGCGAAACGTTCGAGGTGCCGGCCGGGTTCGACCCCACCGGACACGTCCTTGCCGGACTGGCCTCGGTGCCCTACGCCCACGACGTCTCGGTTCTGCTGCACACCAGCCTCGCCCAGGCACGGCGGCGGATCCCTCCATCGGTCGGCACACTCGCCGAGGTCGCCGACGGAGTTCGGCTGACCACCCGAGCCGAACACCTCGACGGCGCCGCCCAGATGCTGGCCGGGCTCGGCTGGCCCTTCACCATCGAACGGCCCGCCGAACTCAGAACCGAGGTGCGCGCCCTGGCCGCCCGCCTACTCAGCCACGCAGACGCAGGCGAGTAGACCGCCATAGCGGCCCGTCGACGTTGGTATGCCGGCAAGCATGAAACATCCGCTCTTGCCGATGAGAGGGCGTCGCGGTCGCTGTTGTACCGATGTGAGTTCGCCGAGAAGTGGCCGTTGAGTGCCGGCCTGGCCGCGCAAGTCTTGCATGGCGATCGTACTTCCCGGCGATGTGCGGACTTGCTGGCAGATGCTGATTGTTAGGCGGGCTACAGGTTGTTGATTCGGGCCAGCAGCTCTGCCTCGGTCAGGTTTTCCAGGACCGCGTCCTGCTTGCGGCCCAGGACCGCCAGCAGCTTCTCCTTCTCCAACTTCTTGGCCGCCGCCGCCTTCGCCGCCTGGTCCTCCGAGAGGCGGACGGCGATGACGTGCTTGACGACCTCCAACTTGGTCTCCAAGGTCGCCTTGGCCGGATTGGCCTCGGTGGCCACGAATGACTCGGTGTCGACGGCCTTGAGTTCGGCGTTGACCGCCTTGGCCACATCATCGAGGCTAAAGCCGGACTTGGCGGTCAGCGGAAGCTCCCACAACTGTTCCGTGGTCAGCAGTCCCTTGGCCGACGGATAGCGGAACTTCTCCCGCGTGGCCTTTTCAAAAATGGTCACGATGGCTTCTCTCAGATTTTCTGGGTAGGGAATCAGAACTGGATGCTGATGAGGCGGCGCTGGCCGCCGGTCATGGTCACCTTGGCGACCACAGAGCTGCGGACCGTGGAGCTGAAGCCGAGGCCGGACAGCTGATCCGGAGACGGCTCGCACTTGGTGCGGTCGCCGAGAACCTCGAACACCTTGCGGTGCGGTTGCAGGTCGCCGCGGAGGAACTCGTTGTAGATTCCCCGGGTCGGCTGGTCGTTCACGCACCCTTTCAGGATGAAGAAGTAGTGCCGGTTGCCGACCTCGTTGTCGTCGAAGTAGTTCGGCGAGTACATGACGGTGGACACCGGTACGAACTGTTCGGTGGTGATGCCCCACAACTCCTTGCCCGCACTGCCCGGCTGCACGTCTTTACCCGGCCGGAAAGCGGTGATCACACCGCCGGTAACCGTCATCCGGCCCACCTCGACGGTCTCCTTGTGGCCGACCGCGCGCTCGTGGCTGTAATGCTCGATTTTCCCGTTGCTCTCGGTCTCGATCACGAAGCCGACCTGGGTGCTGTCCCGCTTGCGGTACTGGTTCACCTCGATCCGGTACTCACCGTCGGGGACACGGTCGGTCCAGGTGACGTTCTCCACCGGCTCGCGGGTGAGCGTCCCGCTGGCGTTCATGTCGACGTCCAGCTTGTTGCGCTGCTCCTGGTACCAGATGTGGTCGCCGTTGGGTTCGAACACGTGCAGGTCGAGGTCGTCGTGGTTGAACCAGGACAGGCTCACCCGCAGCTTGCCGGTGACGTTGCCGCCGGCCCGCTTGACCTTCTCCCTGATCGAGTCGGTGACGTTGCCGCCGTACGACCAGCCGAAATCGTTGTCCCACTTGAACAACCGCGGAGCAGCCGGGTGCCGGCCGGTCGTGAGACTGACGAAGTGCGGCTCGTAGGCGTTGGCGACCCATAGGTCGATGGTGGTGGCGCCGGGCAGGATGTCCTTTATGAAGGAGACCACGGGAATCTCCTCCGGCTTCGCGTCACGAAAGCGCGCACCTGCCGACTTCATGGTGGCCGCCTGCATGAGCAGCCCTTCGATGCCGTCCTTCATCCGCGGCTGTGTGTCGTTGTCTACCCATAGCACGTTGGTGACCGACACATCGGACAGCCGGGCGAACCGTCGCTGCAACGACTCCTCGATGCCCATCTCGTCAATGGTCTTCATGGCAGCCTTGACCATGGCCGGGGTGATCAACGCCGTGGGGCGCTGGTAATTCTGCGGTGCCACCTTCGTCTCGAACGACCGGACCGCCTGCTCCAGGTCGACGCCTGCGGAGAGATCCTGGACGAGGGTGCCGATCACCGTGTTGCGGAAGCGTGCCGCCGGGTTCATGGCGTTGGCGAAGACGAAGGCCCGTCCGTCGGTCGCCTTCGTCCACCGGTTCTGCAGCGACCGGAACTCGGTCACCGCCCGACGATGCTCCGTGCCGCGGTAGAGGGCGTTGTCGTCGATAAGGTCGACGACGGTGTCCAGAGCGTGCTGGGTCAGCTCAGCCAGGCCACGCTGGAAGACCTGCACCGCGGCGTCAAAGTTGCCCTGTGCCGCGCCGACGTCTTCGATGCGATGCCGCTTCTCCACCCGGCCGTGCAGGTGGTGCCACACCTCGACCTGGCCGTCGCGCAGCGTCCGGGTGGTCTTCGTCCCGTACTGCGCCTGAGTGGACCGGAAGATGGTGGACAACGGCAGCGAAAGAACGAACTCGTCCAAAGCGGCGGCGACGACGGAGAAGACCGGGTCGGAGGCCGACACCCCGGACCAGACGGTACGGACCCGCCCGGCGTGGATCTCGATGACGTTGCCGAAGTGCTTGATGAAACCGCGGCAGGTCGAGCAGTCGTACTCGGATCGCTCACGGAACCGCAGATTGGTGCCGGCGGGGAAGGATTCGAGAAAGGTGAGCCAGAGTGAGTCCCGGTCGAGGCCGTCGCCGACGGAGTACAACTCACCCCTGGACATGGTGGACAGACGCGAAGTCACATCCGTCACGAACTGCTGGAAATCGCCCACCGTTTCATCCCCCTTGGTCGCCGGAGATCCTACGGAGCGAACGCCAATCGGAGAAACGCGTTTCGGGCTTTTCGCACGGTCACAGACGGGCGCCGGTGGCCGGCGGTCAGTCGACCGGAGGGCGTATGGCGGTGGGGTGCCGGGCCGGCGGTCAGCAATTTCCGCCAGTTGGCCGGTGGCGCCGTTGAGTACATCCCGGCTCACGCAGCGGTTGCCTTCCCGGCACCGGCAGGCCTGGGTGGTCGAACAACTTCTCAGGCACGCCAGGCTCGCACCGAGGGACCGTGTGAACGTGCGCTCGCTCATGCCGCGATCGGGGTAGCTGGCCGCAAGATCGGTTGCACGCTCACTGCGCAGACTCTTCCTGTCGGCGGTCTCGTCGGGCACCGTGTCTGGTGCCGGCGATTTCGGGTCGTCGGCGCACCTGGTCCCCACCGG